>NZ_JBHTTQ010000046.1:0-54495 GCF_042794475.1 Streptomyces sp. NPDC056527 | reverse complement strand
CGGGTCGCGGCCCCGCCTCTCCGCTTCCGACGCTCCTGCGACGACTGTCTGCGCCAGCAACGCGAGGTGGTCCAAGCCTTCCTGGCCGCGGCTCGCGACGGTCGGTTCGAGGAGCTGCTGCAGGTGCTCCACCCCGACGTGAAGTTCACCGTGCACACCCCCGATGGTCGGTTCGTCACGCTCGGAGCCACCGAAGTCGCAACCCGCGCGCGAGTGGCCGGCGGTGCTGCTCGGGGACATGCGGCAATCGTGAACGGCCGGCCCGGCGTCATCTCGTGGAACGAAGACGGCTCCCCGCGCTCCCTCCTCTTCTTCACCGTCGCCGACGGCCGCATCACCGAGCTCACCGCTGTCATCGACCCGGCCGAACTCGCGCTCATGGACCTGCCCGAGCCGGTGTGACTCTCCCGGGGCGCCGTGGGCGTCGTGAGCCTTGCTGGAGGCCGCGGATGAGGGCTGGGTGCAGGGTGGGGAGCCGCACGGTGGTGCGGTACGTCGGCTCCCTCACTGGCCAGCGCACCGGGCCCGACCGCTCCAGGCCCTGACGGGCTCGGCGGAGCGGGGCTTCCGATCGATCGGCCACCGCACGGATCTGCACTTTAACCCTTCGACACCCCACGTGAGCTGCGGCAAACTTCCCGCGATGACTCAACGAACCGATACGCCTCCCGCGTGGGACGAGCGCACGCAGCTGGCCACCTTCCTGAGCTACGCCCAAGACACGGCGCGAGCCAAGTGCGAGGGCCTGTCACCGGAAGACGCCGTCAAGGCCCCGCTCCCGAACTCTCCGCTGATGACGATGTGCGGGCTGATCAGCCACCTGCGGTGGGTGGAGTACTACTGGGTCCAAGTGGTGTTCCTTGGGGAGGAGAACGTAGGGCCGCTCACGGAGGCGACCGACGACGACCCCGACCCTGAGATGCGGACTGCGGTCGACATCCCGTTGCCCCAGCTTCTCGCCGAGTACGAAGAGCAGAGTGCCCGATCTCGCCGCCTGCTCGCCGACTACGACCTGAACACCACGGCCAAGCGCCCCATCAGGGACGGACGGCACGTGGACCTCCGCTGGGTGATCCTCCACCTCGTCGAAGAGACATCCCGCCACAACGGCCACCTCGATGTCGTCCGTGAGCTCGTCGACGGACGTACCGGCGTCTAGAACCCGTCCCGGCGCTCAACTGGCCGCCGCCTGGCCGGACCACTCATTCAGCCAGGCGGCGGGGGCTCCCGCCGGCCACAAGATCGGTTGAGGTCGGAAGCGCGCCGGTCCCCCGGCTCGCCTCCGCGCGAGCCCAGCCCGTACCCCCCACCCGCTGCGGGGCATCGCGTCGATGGCGGACAACGGACACGCTCACGCAGGGCGGAGCGCGGCTGGCTGGGCGCCCGGTGCCTGTGTACTTCGGACAGCCCGCCGGCCTGATTCGGGGTCGTGGAGGCAGCCATGGGCCCCGGCCATCCGGGGCGCCGCCGGGGCTCGATGCGCCAGCCCTCAGGAACTGCGCGGCGTTACCAGGCCGGATTCGTAGGCGAGAACGACGAGCTGCGCCCGGTCACGGGCGTGGAGCTTGGTCATGGCTCGGTTGATGTGGGTCTTCGCCGTCATCGGACTGATCACCATGCGGTCGGCGATCTCGTCATTGGACAGGCCTTGTGCCACGAGGGCGACAGCCTCGCGTTCGCGATTGGTCAACTCCTCCAGCCCCGTGTCGGCTCCTGCGTTGAGCGGCTGGGTGACGTACCTGCTGATCAGCTTGCGGGTGATCGAGGGTGCGAGCAGGGCGTCGCCGCGCGCGGCGACGCGTACGGCATGGAGGAAGTCTTCCGGCACGATGTCCTTGACGAGGAATCCGGCGGCGCCGGCGCGGAGCGCGTCGAAGACGTACTCGTCCAAGCCGTAGTTGGTCAGGATGACGACGTGCACCCGGGTCAGGGCCGGGTCCGCGGAGATGAGCCGGGTAGCCTCGATGCCGTCCGTGACCGGCATCTGGATGTCCATGAGCGCGACGTCGGGCAGGTGCTCCTTCGCCAGAGCCAGGCCCTGCGTGCCGTCGCCGGCCTCGGCCACCACCTCGATGTCGTCTTCGGCGTCGAGGAGCGCGCGGAACCCGCTGCGGATGAGCGGCTGGTCGTCGACCAGCAGGACACGAATCATGACGCTCGTTCCACGGGGAGATCGGCCTGGACGGTGAAGCCGCCCTGGTTGTGCGGTTCGGCGCGCAGTCGGCCTCCGAGGGCGGTGACGCGTTCGCGCATACCGAGCAGCCCGACGCCGGGCGTCGGGGCGGTGTCCGGCGTGGCTATGCCGTCGTCATCGATGCGAATGGTCAGGGCGTCCGGGCGGTAGTCGATGTGGACCGACGCGGTGGTGGCGGCGGCGTGGCGGGCGATGTTGGTGAGCGACTCCTGAACGAGCCGGTAGACGGTCCGTTCCACTGCGGCCGGCATGTCGTGTCGTCGTCCCTCTGTCGTCAGCCTCGCGTCCAGGCCGGTCATCCGGGCGCGTTCCACCAGTTCCGGGACGTCATCGAGGCCACGCGGCGGAGTCGTCTCGTCGTCGCGCAGCGCCGACAGGGTCGCACGCAGCTCCCGGGTCGCCTCACGACCGGCCTGCTGGATTGCCAGCAGGGCCTCCGGCACTTGTTCGCCCCGCTTGCGGGCCAGGTGGACGGCGACTTCGGACTGCACCTTGATGATCGAGATCTGGTGGACGAGCGAATCGTGCAACTCCCGCGCGATGTGGAGCCGCTCCTCGTCGGCGCGACGCCGCGCGGCCTCCTCCCGGGTGCGCTCGGCTTCGTCCGCCCGCCGCTCGGCCTGCCGCAACGCCTCGCCCGCGGCGCCGGCAGCGATCAGCCAGGCAATCTCCAGGGCGCCTCGGGCCTGCGCCAACGCCTCGCCCATGTCGTGCAGTGACACCAGGGCCGCGAGCGGAAGAGCGGCCAGCAGCGCCACGGAGGCCGCCACCGTGATGACGCGGTGTCCCGCCCGCATCGCGGCGTACACCGCGAACAGGTACGCGACAGCAGGCACATCCAAACCGGTCGCCTGGTACCCCACCGCGCACAGCCCGGCGACCGCCAGGACGGCCACCGGAGCCCGACGACTGACAGCCAGCGCCAGGCCACCGGTCACCAGCAGCACGTAGCCGAGCGGGTCGAAGCTCGTGCCGGAATGCCGCCCGGACAGCCCCGTGACCAGCAGCGCCGCCGCGACACAGACGGCAACCGCCCAGTCCCTTACAGCGGCCCGAACACCGAACCGTCCCATTCCCATGCGCGCACCCTAGCCCGCCGTCCGCGCGGGCGGATCCCGCTGCGGGACGAGCGCCCGACTACCGCGTATGCAGTACGTTCGCGGCGCCTGCAGCGCCCGCGGTAGCCGGGTGCGACAGCTGCGGCAGCGCGAATTGTCTGCGTCTGCCGGACGACTGGTGGTGGGTCAGGCGGAGATGCTCAGGCCACGTGCAGTCGTAGTGAAGGAGCACCTCATGTCAGTCCGATTCCTGCTTGCCGCACCCGAGGCCGCGCATGTCGCGTTCCAGCCGCTCGCCGCCAGTGTTTCCACCATGAGCGCCGGGCGACTCATTGCCGTCGTGGCCGGGCTGGTCGGGCTGACCGGCGTGGTCATCGGCGGACTGGCATTGCGCTCCGTCGGCCGTACCGACGCCGTCTCCGGACGAAGCCGACCCGCCGTAGCACTGGGGGCAGGGCTGATCGCCATCGCCCTCGGCGGGCTGGTCGTAGCCACCTCTGACAGCGGTATCGGGACCGGCAACGGGCGCGGCGGTGCCTTCGTCGCCCTGGCGGTGGGGATGATCAGCATCATCCTGGGAGGGATGGCCCGGACCCGCTCCCGCCGCACCGGCTGACCTCAGCGCCACCTGTCAGCTGTCTACCTGCGTCCGGGGACCGTGGACTGGTACAAGACCAACGAACCGCTCGCCCGTCCACCGGCCGGCACCCGCCGCACACGCCGTCGGGCCCGCCGCATCAAGTGCGACGGGCCCGACTCCTTGGTGGCCGAGGCGGGATTCGAACCCGCGACCTCTGGGTTATGAGCCCAGCGAGCTACCGACCTGCTCCACCCGGCGACCTCCACCATAGAACGCCAACACACCCCCGAGCGAAGGATTTTCATCGCCCTGACCGACCCGGGGACGACGCCAGGTCTGCGGGTCACCGTGGCCTACCACCCTGGGTGCTCCGCTGGTAGGCGCGAGCGTATCGGGCCTGGGATCAGCTGCAGGTGCGTGGTGGCCCTCGCCAGGGTGGATGCGGGCGGTGGCGCGGCCGGCACGTCGGTAGCGGTTGAAGCGGTAGCGGTTGCCATCCTCGTCGCGCAGGGTCCAGCCCGATGACCGACATCCAGCTCAAGCCACCGCTCGTTAAGCGGGGCAAGGTTCTGAAGCGGCGGTTCTCTACTCCGGCCGCTGCCCCTGGAGTCGTCCGCCGCGTCCGTGGTCGCCCAGGTCCTGGGGCTCAGCCGGGCTCGGGTCGAGACGGACCGCTGGATCGCGTTCCGCCTGGTCGGCAACCGCCGATGACCGGCCAGGCCGACGTCACGCGAGAGGGACACGCCCGGGGACCAAGGGTCCGGCGTCCAAATGAGCCGCGATGCGCGTGATGGTCCGGGCATTGTCCTCGAACAGGTGCGCCTGCATGCCCGCCGCCTGGGCGGCCTCGACGTTGACTGCAACATCATCGATGAACAGGCAGTTCTCCGGCCGCACGTTCAACCCGGCGCATGCGGCCTCGAAGGCACGCAGGTCGGGCTTCTCGATGCCGATCTCGTGGGAGTAGACGATCTGCTCCACCAATTCGTCGAAGTGATACAGCGCAGTCTCCCGCTCCCGGGCGCCGACGAAGCTGTTGCTCAGGATGCCCAGCCTGCAGCGTCCCTGCAGGCCTCGCACGTAGTCGATGAGGTCTTCGTTCGGCGTCCCCAGATACTCCGCCCAGAGATCAGCCATGAAGGCTTCACCCTGGGGGGCATCGAGACCCAGCCGGAGTGCCACCTGCTCGTGCACCTCGCGCTCGCTGATGCTCCCGACGCTCCCAGCCCGCCACACGTCGCGCATCCGCTCATGGACAGTGCCCAGTGGCAGCTTCAGCCGCTCTTCCCACCGTTGCACCCATCCGGTTTCCGGCGTGATCTCCAAAACACCGCCGATGTCGAGAATGACGCAGGTCGCGGTCACGCGAACTCCCCCTCTTCGTCCTTGACCAGCGAGCACAGACCGCCCGCTCATGTGATCGACAGAGACACTGTCGTCTCTCCCTCTGGGGCAGGGTCAAGGGATCTTCGAAGCTTGTGACATCCCTGTCGCAACCCGCCGACCCGACTGACCTCAGTCAGCAGGTGCCTTCAAACTCGATAACAAACGCTGTCGCAAGAAGTGATCGAAGCCAGTTCCGGGGCGGGCCGGACCGAGTGCGGGCCGACAAGGCGTGCGACTCTCGCGAGTACCGCGCCCACCTTCGCAGACTCGGTATCAAGGCGACGATCCCGGTCCCTGGGGACCGCGTCCGCAACCGTCAGGCTGGCAGAAGCTTGGCTGTGCGGCGGTCGGCCGCCGACGTTCGACAAGGCCGACTACCGCCTGCGCCACACGGCAGCGCGCGCGGTCGCCAAGAGATACGACAACTCGCCGCCCTCTACGAGGCAACAGCGCTGGCCGCAGTCATCAACGAGTGGCTGGACCCAGCCTTAGCCGTTGATGTCGAGTGCCGTCCCGTACAACCGCGATACCTTCAGCCGGATGACCACCCGGCGCTCGGCGACCAACTGCTCCAAGAACGCATCTTCATCCTGCGGCTTCGCGGCCTCGGGCACCATCGCGAGCAGCTCTCGCCCGATCGCGTCACCTGGCGTGGTCGTGATCTCGGAGACCTCGGCCTCGCCCTCGGCCACGGCGAACGACCAAACGTCGCCGCCCGGAACATGCACGGCCGCGCGCGGGTCACGCCGGAGCTGCTTGACCTTGATGCGGTCGGCAGTGGTGGAGAACCGTACGATGCGCGCTTCGGCGTCCCAGTTGTAGAGCATGGTGGTGAGATGGGGATGGCCGCTGCGCTTGTTGGTTGCGAGGGTGCCGAACTGCTGAGTGCTCAGCAGTTCGGAGAGAGCATCGTCGGACAGGGCGCGGGGAGCGGCGGGCTTCTGAGTCATGACGTGCTCAACTTCCCTGTGTACCTGCGCATTCCACGCGTCATCCAGAGATCCGCCCACCGACTTTCGCAACAGGCGCAAAGGGACCCGTACTGTCGATCTCGACCACGCAGCGGTCACACTCCAACGAAGCTCACTGTCTCCGCCATGTCCGCCCGCCCGGTACGCGTCTGCGGCATGCCTTCCTTCTCGAATCCCACTGAGACACCGCAGATCAGTGCGAGCCCGCCGTCAGCTCCGACTGTCTGGCGGACCGTCTCGCGATACATGGTCCACATGACCTGGGGGCAGCTGTGCAGCCCTTCCGCCCTCAACAGCAGCATGACCGTCTGCAAGTACATCCCCGCGTCGGCCCACTGCCCGGGCCCCATCGCCCGGTCGACGTAGCAGAAGAGGACGACCGGCGCCCCGAACGCCTCCGAGTTCAAGGCGGCGATCTTCTTGGGCCTGTCGGGGTCGTCGCGCTCGATTCCCAGCGCTTGGTACCGCTGGGCGGCCGCGGCGGAGAAGCGGTCCATGTACGGGGACGCCAGTTCGGCCGGGTACATCGGATACTCCCGCTCATCGCCCGGGTCTCCCGCCAGTGCCCTGGCCGTCGCTCGCCTCTTCAGTTCCGCCAAGGGCTCGCCGGTCACGACGTAGACGTGCCACGGCTGGAGGTTCCCGCTCGATGGAGCCCGCGTTGCCGCGGTCAGCACTCGTTCGAGCATCTCTTTGGATACCGGCTCATCGCTGAACGCCCGCACAGCCCGTCGACTGTCCACGGCCTCATACACGTCCACGTTTTCGCGTCCTCTCGCTAGACCGGGCCTGCCGGCGGTATGCCATCGAGCGTTTCGCCGCCACCGCACACCTCCAGCTCGTCGTCTGGACACAGCTCCCGCTCCACTACGTCTTCGACAGTCTTGACCTCCTCACACCCCACGAAGCCCTCGGCCTCGGGCTGAAGCGCCCCCGCACGACGACGAGCGCACCCCGCTTGGCCCTCTCCCCCGGGCTTGGGGGTGGAGCTAGCTCCACCCCCAAGCCGGAAGCCAGCCCCATACCGCCCTGACCTGCGCTTTTCTAGCGTTGTCGGCATGACTACGACCACAGTGACGGAGAGCGGTGCCACCCCCGCCCTGGATGCCGCCCTCACCCTTGAAGGGGTGAGCCGGACGTATGGACGCGGGGCCACTGCGTTGGACGGGGTGACTCTGGTCGTGCCGCGCGGCCGGTTCGTGGCGGTAATGGGGCAGTCGGGTTCCGGCAAGTCCACCCTGCTGCGGTGCGCGGCGGGCCTCGAGCAGCCGACGACCGGAACCGTACGGATCGGGAGCACCGACCTCGCCACGCTGAAGGCAGCCGGTCTCACCCGGCTCCGGAGGGACCGGATCGGCTTTGTGTTCCAGTCGCTGAACCTCGTCTCGGCCCTCAACGTGCGGGAGAACGTCACCCTCCCGCTGCTCCTCGCCGGCGCCCGCGAAGGTCGGGAGCTCGACGCCCGCGCTCTCGCCGTTCTCGGGGCCGTCGGGCTCGCCGACCGGTCCGAGGACAGGCCGGAGAACCTGTCCGGTGGTCAGCGCCAGCGGGTGGCCATCGCTCGCGCCCTGGTCAACGAACCGGAGGTCGTCTTCGCCGACGAGCCGACCGCTGCGCTCGACCCGGTCACGGCGGCCGGAGTCCTCGTCCTTCTGCGGCGCGCGGTCGACGAGCGGGGGACCACGGTCGTCCTCGTGACCCACGACCCGGTGGCCGCCGCCTGGACGGACGAGGCTGTGTTCCTCGACCGGGGCCGGCTCGTCGGGCGGCTTGGCGCTCCGGACGAGTCCGAGGTTCGGGAGATGCTGAGCGGTCGTGTCGACGCCGGGCAGCGCCGTGTGGCGGTGGCCCGATGAAGCCGCTGGTGAACCCCGCGGTCCGGTTGCTCTCGGCCCGGTCCCTGCGGACGCACCGGAAGGCATGGGCGGCGGTGTTCGCCGCCGTCGCCGTCACCTCCGCGCTGCTCGGCGCCCTCGCCCTCGCCCTCGGCTCGGCCGGGCTCGGCCACGCGCGCGTGGAGCGGTACGCGGCGGCGCCCGTCGTCGTCGCCGGCGACCAGGAGGTCCGCTGGACGAAGAAGCCATGGGGGAGCGAGCAGGAGACAACGACAGCGGGTCTGACCGAGCGGGTACCGGTTCCGAGCGCGGCTGCCGATGTGGTGCGGGCCGTCCCGGGAGTGCGGGCCGCTGTCCCGGACCCCACCTTCGTCGTACGGGAGGCAGCGGGCGCTGATGCGGGTGCGGAGGCCCGGACCTACACCGGGCGGTCCTGGGAGGCGGCCCAGCTCGCCCCGTACCGGCTGATTGACGGGCGGGAGCCCTTCCGGTCCGGAGAGGTGGTCATGGGGTCCGGTGCCGAGGCGAGGGTCGGGGACACGGTCGCCGGGCGCAAGGTCGTCGGCGTCGCCGATGGGCCCGCCGCGCTGTACGTCACGGCGGCGGAGGCGCGGAAGCTCGCCGGGCATCCGGGTGCCGTCGACGCCGTCGGGGTGCTCGCCGAGCCCGGTGTACCCGTGGACACCCTCCACGCACGCGTACAGGCTGCTCTGGCCGATGCGGGGCTCAAGGACACCGCATCGGGGCAGCCGCTCCGGGCTCTCACCGGCGACGACCGCGGCGGTGCCGAGCACCTTGCCGTGGCGCCTGCGCGCGCGGAGCTCCTCCAGCTCCTCGCCGCCGTCTCCGGGACGGTCGTCCTGGTCGCCGTCCTGGTTCTCGCCTCGCTCGTCGCGCAGGCGCTCCAGCAGCGCGCCGCCGAACGTGACCTGCTGCTCTCGGTGGGTGCGTCGCCCCGTCAGGTGCGGAGTGCGGTCGGTCGTGAGGTGACCTGGGTGGCGGGTGCGGCGGCGCTGCTCGGCGCGGGCACGGCCGTACCGGCGTTCCTGATGCTGTGGTCGGCGCTGCGGGCCCGCGTCGGAGTCGTCCCCGAGGGTCTCGAACTCCCGTCTCCACCCTGGCTGTTCGCCTCCGTTCTCGTCGTCGCCGCCGTCGTGGTGGGACTGACCCGGCTCGTCGTCCTCTTCGCGACCCGTCGGCCCGGGCGTCGGGGGAAGGGAGGCGCGCGGCGCGTCAGCGGGATCGTGCTGCTCCTGGCGGGTGTCGCGTCGGCCGGTGCGGCCACCTTCCAGGGCGGTGACGCGGCCGCCGCCGCTGCCGGGGCGGCCACGGTGACACTGGTCGCCGGGTGCGCGGTGCTCGGGCCGTGGATCGCGGGGGCCGCGATGAAGGTCTTCGACCGGCCGTTCCGCTGGTTCGGCGGCGCGCCCGGACGGCTCACGGCCGCCGGTGCGAGCGCGCACTCGCGCCGCCTGGGGGCCGCGCTCGTGCCGGTCGTCCTCGTCACCGCCTTTGCGCTCGTGCAGCTCTCTGCGGGCACGACGATGGAGCGGGCCGCCGTCAAGCAGGCGCAGGCCGTGACGACCGCGGATCTCGCGGTGTCCGGCATGACGGCGGAGCAGGTACGGAAGCTGCCGGGGGTCGACGCGGCCACGGACGTGCTGCGTTCGACGGTCGTCCTGGCCCGGACGGAGGCCGGTTCACCGCGCCTCGACCGGCTTCCGGTCCTCGGCGTGGACGCCGCGGGCCTGGCGGGCACGCTCGACCCGGGCGTCGTCGCCGGTGACCTGGCCGGACTTGCCGGGACGGGCACGGTCGCGGTCGGCGCGGACATGGCCAAGTCCCTGGGCGCGAAGCCCGGTTCTACGGTGGACCTGCGCCTCGGGGACGGCGTGCAGAAGCAGCTGAGGGTCGTGGCGGTGTACGAACGCTCACTTGCCCTCGGTGAGTTCCTCTTGCCGAAGGCCGAACTGGCCCCGCACATGAGCGATCCGTACCCCGTGCGCGTACTTGCCTCCATGGAGGAGGGCCGCTCCGGCGCTCTCGTCGGCAGTCCCGTCGCGCCCGAGCAGGTGACGCCGCCTGGGGCCGAGCTGAACGGGATCGTCTCCGGTGGGATCGTCGCCGCGATCGGGGGGCTCACCCTCCTGTCCGTCCTCAGCACTCTCGCCCTGATCGGGGCCGGGCGGCGCGGCGAACTCCACCTGCTGGGCCAGGTGGGCGCCTCGGCCGGTCAGCTGCGCCGGATGCTCGGCCTGGAGGCAGGTTTCCTGACCGCCACGGGCCTGATCGTCGGAGTCGTGGTGGCCGCTCTGCCGCTGACCGCCTTCGCCTGGTCGCTGACAGGCGGGCTTCCGTACCTGCCGCCCGCGCTGGGCGGGCTGATCGCCGGGGCGGTGGTGGTCACGGTGGTCGCGGGCGTGTTCCTGCCGGCCTCGGGACGGCGGCTGAGGGCCTGAGTCCATGCGAGCGGTGACTCAGGCCTTGAGGTAGGCGAGGACGGCGAGGACCCGGCGGTGGCCGCCGCTGTCGGTCGGTGGCAGGCCGAGCTTCAGGAAGACATTGCCGATGTGCTTGTGAACGGCCCGCTCGGTGATCGTCATCGAGCGGGCGATCGTGGCGTTGTCGTGGCCCTGAGCCATGAGTTCAAGGACCTCGCGTTCGCGGGGCGTGAGGGAGTCGAGCGGGTCGTCACGGCGGCGTGCGAGGAGTTCGGTGACGACCTCCGGGTCCAGGGCCGTACCGCCGGAGGCGACCCGCTCCAGGGCGTCCAGGAATTCGTCGACCCGTCCGACCCGGTCCTTCAGGAGGTAGCCGACGCCCCGGGCTCCGCCGCCGAGGAGCTCGACGGCGTACGTCTCCTCCACGTACTGGGAGAGGACGAGGACCGGCAGCTGCGGGAGCTGTTCGCGGGCCGCGAGCGCCGCCCGCAGTCCTTCGTCGCGGAAGCCGGGAGGCAGCCGTACGTCGAGGACGGCCACGTCCGGGCGGTGCTCCAGGAGCAGCGGCAGAATCTCAGGGCCTGTGGCCGCGACCCCGGCGACCTCATGGCCGGAGGAGGTCAGCAGCAGCACCAGGCCCTCCCGCAGGAGGGCGTTGTCCTCGGCGATCACCACACGCACGGAAGCTCCACTTCGATCACGGTCGGGCCCCCTGCGGGGCTGGTCAGTCGTACGGTGCCGTCGAGCGCGGCGACTCGGCGGCGTATGCCCGCCAGGCCGGAGCCGCTATTCTCGCCTGCCTCCGCCCCGCCGCGGCCTTCGTCCCGTACGCGGACGCGTAGGGCGGCTGGTTCGCGCGTGAGGGAGACGGAGGCGCGGGCGGCGCCACTGTGCTTGACGGCATTGGTGAGCGCCTCGGCGACCACGAAGTACGCGGCAGCCTCGACGGCGGCAGGGGCGCGGGGACCTTCCCCCGCGTGGTCGCCCAGACCGGTCACCGAGACGGCCACCTCCAGGCCGCTGCTCGCGGCCAGGGCCCGTACGGCTCCGGTCAGGCCGCGGTCCGTGAGGATCGGCGGGTGGATGCCCCTCACCACGTGCCGCAGCTCGGCCAGCGCCTCCTCGGCCTGCGTCTGGGCGTCGTCGAGGAGTTTGCGCGCGGTCGCGGGATCGGAGTCGTATGCACGCCTGGCCAGCCCGATCCGCATGGAGAGCGCCACCAGGCGGGCCTGCGCGCCATCGTGGAGGTCGCGCTCGATCCGGCGCAGCTCGGCGCCGTGCGCGGCGATCGCGCCCGCCCGCGTGACAGTGAGCTGCTCGATGCGGGCGGCGAGGGCCGCGTCCCGGGCCACCGACGGGGTCGGCGTGAGCAGCGCGCGCGACCAGTCGGCCGCCAGGCCGGCGAGCCGGCCGATCAGCGGCAGGGCCACCGGCCGACGCCCCGCCAGCCCTGTCCACACGCCGTCGACCAGCAGCGCGGGCACCCACACCACAAGCGAGACGAACCAGAGCAGCAAGCCGTAGAGAAACTGCGCGACGGCCCAGATCAGGTCCCGCCGGGTGCCCGGGTCGGTGACCGCGGTCCGCACACGCGCGGGGAGGGGACCTTCGAGCGGCAGGTACGCCTCGGGAACGGGCGTCCCGGTCCACTCGGCCGTACGGCGCCGCTCCCAGCCGGCGAGACGGCGCAGTAGCAACACGCTCTCGGGAAGCGCACCGGCGCCGATGACCGTGAGGGCCAGGAAGACGGTGAAAGGGACGACGACGGCCACCATCAGGAGGCAGAGGAGGGAGATCGCGGCCCCGATCGTGAGGGGGAGCCACGCCCGGACCGCTTCCTTGATCGCCTTGCGCATGATGCCAGGGTAGGCGGCGGTCCCGGGGAAGGACGGTGGAGCGGGCTACACCATCACCTCGGGGGTGGGCCCCGCTGTGCGCGTGCCCTGCAGAGCCGAGGATCGAAGTGTCCTCGGGAACCACCCGATGGCCTCTCGAGAACCCACCCCACGGAGGTATCCCATGCGCGCCCTTCTCTGGCTGCTGCTCACCGCGAGCGTCCTGGCCAACGTCTTCGTCAGCAGCTTCTCCGGCTGGACCGGCGGCCTCCAGGTCGCCGGGAGCGTCTGTACCGGAGTGCTTCTGGTCGGCTCCGCGGTCGGTCTGTGGCTGACCCGGTCCCGCAGCGAGGCTTGAAATCACGACGTGCCCTGGTCGCGGTGATGACAGCAGCTGCCGAGACCAACCCAGCTTGCCGCACGTTCCTGGAAGTGTTCCCGGAGGGCTTCGGGCTCATCGCCGACGTGTCCTGAAGGATGTCAGCTTGCCGCCGCCGGCCTCAGCGGCGCACGTTGAACTTCAGGTGCAGCACGCGGTCGCCCTGAATGACCACGTGGGGATCCTCCAGCAGCTGCTGCTCGTCGACGCTGCCGAAGAAGCGCTTGCCCGACCCGAACACCACCGGCACCACGTCCATCGCCACCTCGTCCACGAGGCCGGCCGCGAGGATCTGGCCGCCTACTTCGCCGGCGCTCACGGCGACCACTCGGTCCCCGGCGAGTTCCTGGGCCTTCTCGATCGCAGCCTCCACGCCGTCGACGAAGTGGTAGGACGCCTCGGGGTGCCAGCCCTCGGGCTTGGGCCGGTGGGAGACCACGACCACGTGGTCGCCCGCGGGCGGCCGGCCCTCCCAGCCGTTCACGAGGTCGAACAGGTGGCGGCCCATCACGATCGTGCCGATCGCCTCCCACATCGGCCGGACGTACTCCGCCGACGCCCGCGAGACCTTGAAGCCGCCTCCACTCTCGGAGTGGTCGTACTCTTGGTCCCGCTCGCCGTTTTCGGTGAGCGGGGTGTCCCCGCTGAAGTACCACTCGTGGAGCGGCCCGACGTCGTCGCCCTTGTCGGCGATGAATCCGTCCACCGACACCACGTTGTGCATGATCACTGTGCCCACCGGGTTCTCCTTGAGTCTGCTGGAGCGGTCGCCTCCGATTGTGCGGCCCCCTGGAACGCCCGTGCTTGTAGGAAATCAATCGGCAGGCATCGGACCGGCGTCCGGCGGGAACTCCCGCTCGGCCGGGATCCGGCGCCGCAGAGCCAGGTACTCCGTCGGGGTGTGGCCGGTGAAGTCCTTGAACTCCTTGCTGAAGTGGGCCTGGTCGAAGTAACCCGCCGCGAGGGCGAGTTCCGACCAGTCGACCGGACGCACCACGTCCACGGAGAGGATCAGCCGTGCGAAGCGGTACATCCGAGACACCTTCTTCGGGGTGACCCCGACGTGAGACTTGAACTGCGTGGCCAGGTGGTTGCCGCTCACCCCGGCGGCATCACTCAGCGCGGCTACCGGTACCGCGCCGTAGGACGCTTCAAGCCATCCACCTGTGTGCTGGACCAGGTCAAGACCGCGCGACGGCGCCTCGACGAGCCGAGATCGCAGTTCCTCCTCCAGAACCCGCAGAGCCTCGGCGGCCGAAGGAGCGTCGCCGACCTGGTTGCGGATCCGTTCCACAGACCGCTGCCAGACGGCGTCGACGGGCACCCATCGGTCCCGCAGCTCGGTCGCCGGCATGTCGACGAACGGCGACATGCCCCAGGGCTTGAAGTGCACCCCGACGAGCCGTACCCGCGTGGGGTACTCGTAGAGGAAACGCCTGGTCCACAGCCCCATGAACCATCCATCGGCCAACAGCGCCGGTGGCACCGAAGGGTCGGTGTCCCAGAGGCGGGCCGGTTCACCCAGGTTGATGAGCAGGTGTGTCGACGGCATCGGAGGAACGACCATCCGGCGGTGGCTCGGCACCCCGGTCAGGCTGTAGATGTCGTCGATGAACCGGTCGAGCGGCGGGGCAGGCACCCGGCCGACGTACTCCATGGGCACAGTATCGCCGACGGGG
Organism: Streptomyces sp. NPDC056527; assembly: GCF_042794475.1. Lineage (NCBI taxonomy): Bacteria > Bacillati > Actinomycetota > Actinomycetes > Kitasatosporales > Streptomycetaceae > Streptomyces > Streptomyces sp. NPDC056527. Next base: position 40,137 of record NZ_JBHTTQ010000046.1, on the reverse strand, counting down.
GTTGGGCCCGCCTCATGGGCAACTCACACCGGCCGCAGGCGACAACGCCTCTCCGCACGGAGCGGTTCGCGGCGTCGTTCTTGCCCAGCGTCGGCGAGGAACTGGATGCCTTCTGCAACGCCGACGTAGAGGTACGGCTGGCAACAGACGGCAGTTGGACCCGCTGCGGCGGCAGTCGCCTGCCCTGCTCAACACGCGAGGCGGGCAATGCCAGTGCACTTGCCTTCCCGATGCCCCGCGGACGAGACCCTACCCGTCACGAGAGCAGCCGGCAGTACCCGGCTGCGCGTGGCGCTGATCACCGGCGTGGCGCCGGGCCCATGCTCGACAAGCCGGCGTCGCCCTACCTCGCCGGTAGGGGGCACGACTCATGGTTGGCCCGTACGCGACGTCGCGGGTTCCCTTCGCGGCGATCCCGCAGGTCGCGGCGGACGTCGACCCGCCAGCATGCATCCGGATCCCGATCCCGCGGCGCCGGAGCCGGGTCTGCATGCCCCTTGGATCGCATGAATCTTTTCATTCGCTTGCTTACTCGACGGTATATGCATTTACTACATGTGCCCCCGCGGGCTCGGACAGGATGCCCGCGGGTCGACCCCTCCTCCTCGATCGACCTCTCGGGTTGCTTCAACGGAACACTCCGCGCTCTGCGCGGGTGCTCCCGCCGGCGGCTCCTGTCGACCCCTTGGGCCGGAGGCGGCCGCACCCCTCCGAACAGGCCCCTTCCAAAGGCGACAATGATGTCCCATTACCGCCCCCCGGTCAGCGCCGACTGGCCGTACTCGGTCACGGCCCCCGGCAACCGCGACTGGGAAAGCACGGCCGTACGCTGGCTGCGCGACCTCCTGCCGGCCCGGTACGCCGGTTACACCACTCTCACGCGCCATCCCGTCCTTCTGGCCCGTCACGCCCAGCTGCAGATCGAGCACGAGATCCGTGCGGTGCGGGTGGCGATGCAGACCTGCCGTGCGGAGCTGCCCACCCTGGGCGTGTCCGGGCCCACGATCGAGAGCACGATCAGGCTGTACGCCGTCGAGCTGGAGCAGCTGAGCCGTCTGGCCCGGGGTGTCCGCCTCGTCACGGAGGCGCTCCTCGCAGGCGACCAGGCCGCTCGACGTCGGGCGCGGGTCTGAGGGCCCCGGCCCGGACGCGGCCGGCCTCCCGCACGTCACGCGCTGAGTGTCCTGCCGCCCGGGCCGTCGGTTCGGAGATCTGGGCCGCGGCTGCGGAGCGTCCAACCCGAAGAGGTAGGACGCTCCGCGACGCGAGGCGGAGCCGCGGAGCTAGCGAGTGAGGAACCGCGGGTACGTGGGGCCACGGGGCCTCACGTACCCGGCGAGTGAGACCGGAGCCGAGGAGCCGGGCACCGCTCCGGGCCGGGACACGGCCTCCGCCAGGAGCGGCACCGTGCCCTCGACGCGGACACATGGATAAGCCCCGATGGGCTTCTTCATCTGGCGAGTGGTTCCACCCACGCGCCGACCTGAACCCCTGGCCAGGACCGCTCCTCGCGGTGTCCCATCGGGACCGTCCGCTCGCGCGTCGCACGGGCCCGCGCTTCACTGACCGCCCTGCTACGCGGAGATGAGGACCCGGTGCCGCATCCGGCACCCGCCTCGCACGACAGCCCGCCGGCACACAAGCGGTTCACACGAGCGCCCGTCCTCGCCCGACCTCACGCGTCGAATGCGGGGCTGGTGCTGGGGTAGGGATCGCGAGCAGCCGTGGTCCCTGCCCCGGCCGGCCGCTCCGGACGGCGGAACCGGATCACCTGACCGCCCGACTCCTCCTGAGAGACGGCCCGACCCCATCCGGGCCGTACGACATGTCATGGAGAGACGGCCGATGGACAGATCGATCGACAAGCCGATCGACAAGCCCCAGGAATCCTCGCCCCTTACGGGAACGGTGGGCCGGAGGATCTCGCCGCCCGTTGCGTTGGCGGGATTCCTCCTGCTGCTCGCATTGGCCTTCATGGGGTCGTACGCGCTCGGATCTGCCGTGGGGCCGATCGGTCCCACGAGGAACTCGCCTTCGACGAGCACGACACTCGAAACGGGGAATACGCACCATGGCGACCACCGGTGACGGCCGACACGCCCCCCCGGAGACGGCGGACCTGGTGGTCGGTGGCGTGACGCGCGGGGCATGCGTGAACCGGGTCGAGGAGAACCTCTCCCGTCTGCACGGGGATACCGCCTCGGTCGCCCTGCGACCGGATCCGCGAGGGTGAACCACCGTGCCGCAATACACACCTGGGGGCCGATTGCGTGGTGAAGCCCCGGCTGGATCGTTCCATCGCCCGCCGTTGGAGGGTGGATGTCCGTCGATCACGGCGCCAGTGCGGTGGCCACCCGGGCCAGGCGATCAGCGGACAGCGCGAAGCGGTTGGCGGGGTTACGGAAGGAGTACTCGCCGTCGTTGACGGAGACGCCGTGCCCGGCTGTCGTCCAACGCGCAGAACCGGAAGCCCCTTGATCCCCCAGGAGGGCAGAGGCAAGTGACTCGGGGTCTTCCGCACTGGTGCGGGCGCGTAGTGCGGCCGTCAGGCGGCCGACCGCATCTTCGTCGAGTGCCGCGTCGTCGCCGAACGCGGGCATCAGGAGCAACAGGCGGGCGTGGGGATCGGTGGTGCTGCCCCCGGGCAGCCCGTTGTCCGCGGCCGCCACCAGCTCGGGCCAGGAGAGGCCCGGTCCCATGAAGTGCCCGTCGTCCTGGGCGAGGAGTTCGGCCTGGTCCCAGTCGGGGTGGTACAGGAGGTAGTCGGTGCCGGTGTCCTCCGCGAACGTGCGGTAGACGACGTAGAGACGATGGTTGCCGGCCAGTGGGACAGTGAACGTCGGCCAGTCGGCCCGCTCCCACAGGCGCTGCTGAAAGTCGCCGCCCGCGTCGTAATCCGCGCCGAACAGCAGCTCCTCCGCCTCCTCGCTCTGGGCACACGAGTAGAGATGCCCGAGCCAGAACAGCGGCTCGTCCAAGAGCCCGGCCTGGTGCGTGAGGGGGCCACCGTCGTACCCCGGTATTCGGACAAGGTGAAGGTCTGCGCTGTTCGTCACGCAGGACATCATGCCGCCAAGGCCACGTGCCGCTGAGGGCGGGCGCACGGCCCGACCTGCGTTCCCCAACAGACTCCGCCACGGCCCAGCAGGTTGCGCGCATGCCACAGAGGACGGAACGCTCAGTGCGCCTCCTCTGGGAACTCGCCGCGATACCAACCACGGGCCCTGGCTGCAGAGCGCGTACACTCCGTCGACCGAGCACACCAGGGTCGGCGACTCGGCCCTCTACGCAGTCGTCAACCGTGGCAACGGCGCCGCAACCGGGAGCCGCCGCGCAGGTGTGATCCGTACCCGTACCGCACGCAGGTCAGGAGCCCGCCCATGCACCGCTTCGATGTCGAGACACTGGCGGCGGGCAGGTGGCGCAACGGCGGAGGCACGACCAGGGAGATCGCCTCATGGCCGGCGGGCGGCGAGGAGTTCGGATGGCGCGCGAGCGTTGCCGATATCGACCGGGACGGACCGTTCTCGGCGTTCCCGGGCGTCGACCGGACGCTCACCCTGCTGGCCGGTGACGGGGTGCGGCTGGTCTGCCCCGGGGTGTTCGACCGGCTGTTGACGCGTGCGGGCGAACCGTTCGCCTTCTCCGGCGACCACACGCTGGCTGCCGAACTGCCGGGCGGCTCCTGCCGAGTGCTCAACATCATGGTGCGGCGCGACCACTGGACCGCCCAGGTGAGCCGGCTCACCGACCCTCTCGTACCGTCCCTCGGGCACGCTGGAGTGCTCTACGTGCTGCGTGGGCGATGGCAGGCAAGCACGGATGAGAGATTCCTGGAGTCCGGCCAGGGCGTGTGGTGGGACGCAGACGACAGCGCATCAGGCCGGGTGGTCGCACCCCTCTCCCCCGACGCCACCGCCCTATGGGCAGACATCGCCCCGACAAGTTGACCTGGAACGCCAGCGACGATGCCCCCTGCATCGAACCACGTCCCCAAGGCCCCGAGCACCGAGCGCTTAGGCTGCGGTTTGTGACCGGCAATGACGATCAATGGACTGGCAGCGGACTCCGTCCGAAGCAGATGGTTCGATGCCGAGTGACAGGTCACCGAGGACGTTTCGGAGTGGAGGTTTCCTTGACCGCCCCCGTCTCCGAGGTCCTGGCCTTCATCGACTTCGTGAACCTCAGCAGCGGCCCAGAGCATCCCCTCCCGGAGCACTTCCCGGTGGTGGGGACCTTGCTCGATGCCGTCGTGCTCGACTTCATGCCTTGGGGGGAACTCCGTTTGGCAGCTGCGAGAAGCACCGAGCAATGACCGTAACGAAATGTGAGCGACACCCCTGAAGCTCCCCCTGCTCAGAGGGTGGGGAGGCCTGTTCATGCCGACTCCCCGACCTCACCGACCGTCGCGAGGCGGAACCACGCCGCATGACGTCTTTTGCCAACGAGCCGAACCACTCTGCCTGCTCCCGCTCAGATCTCCCGAAAGATCAGAGCTGCGCCGAGGGCCGCTTCGGCCGGTACGAAGATCTCCCCTCGGGTCGTCTCGCGCACGGGCAGTCCGTTCTCTGCCAGTAGCGCACGCACCCGAGCGATGTCGGGGACGGCCACCGTGCAGGCGACGAGCGCCGGGAGTGCGGGCGGATTCTCACCCGGCAGCAGAGCCGTGAGGTCTGCCTTGGTCAGGAGGGTGACCGGCCCCTCCGTGGAGATCGGGCGGCCTAGATACCGCTCATACCGCTCGCGTACCAGGGGAAGTTGTCCGCCAGGTACGCACAGCACCGCCTCGACGAGGTCCTGGGCACCGTTGGGGTGATCGAGGTGACGGGTGTGCTGAAACTCCGGGTCCAAGTCGGCGACGACACCGACCCGGCCTTCTGGCGCACCGTCGATCTCCAGGTAGCGAACGGCTTCCGTGCGCACGCCGTTGGGAGTCTCGACCGGTCGGCCGACGGTGTTGACCCCGCCGTGTCCGACGCCGGCAGCGGTGAGCCGGTTCGCCGTGCCGTCGACGTCCGGCGAGGAGAACATCGGGATGTGGAGCCCTTCGAAGCGATCGCCGCGATCCCTCTGGTGGAGCCTGCTCGACCTGCCGGATCGGACTGGGAACCTCCCGTCGACGAGCACACTGTGTTCGTACACCCCTCGAAGTTCGGAGATCTCCCGCGGGCGGAGTGGCTGGCGAGACAGGTCGGTGCGCAGGTGCTTGGGGAGGCCGAGCACGGCAGGTGAGCGAGGCGATGTGAAGCCGGGCCGCCGGCCGCATGCCTTGTCCGATGTCCCAGCGGGGCCCGGCGCTACGTCGAGAGGGCGCGGCAAAGTGCACCGAATGACTGGGCCACTGCGGCCGGCTCGCCAGGGCAGGGCGATCCGCACACCGCGCTCGAAGTGCGCGAAAGAACTAAGCGGTTGGCTGTCCGATACCTCGGCGCTCGTGGGCCTCCTTGATCGTGATGGCCGTCCGGGAGCCGACGAAATCGGCCATGCGGGCGGGCGCGGCAGGGCCGGTGGAGCATCCATCAGAGTTGGCTGAGGTACTTCTCGATGGAGGTGATCTCCAGGACGAGCCGCTGGTGCAGCCGGTAGTGGGCGGGTGGGGCCGGCCCCACTTTCGATCAACGGGCAAGCCGGATGGCCGGGGCAACTCCGTGTCGGCGAGTGTGGAGCCGTCCCGAGCAAGTCGCCTACAGAGAAGACAAGATCGTGCGCATCGTCACGGCCACCGCCGTCGCACTGGCCCTCGCCGGCCAAGCCACGCCGGCCGTCACCGCCCAACAGCCGACCACCGACGGATTCTGGCGCATGGACGGCTACGGCACAGTGCTGTCCATCCAGAAGGGAACTCTTCAGGAGTACCAGACCACCGCCGTCAGTTGTCTCAAGGGCGACTCCGCGAAGCGGACCGGCCCCGGCACCTACACCCGGTCCGACGGCACTGTCCTGACCGTGCACGCCCACGAAGACCGCGACCACGCCTCGATGCGCGCGGACAGCGACGTCGGCAACCGGAACCTCCGACGCATCCCGGTGCTGCCCGACGCCTGCGCGCGTCCGACGGCCCGGGACCCTCGGACGACCTTCGACGTCTTCTGGCAGTCCTTCGAGGAGAACTACCCCTTCTTCGCAGCCAAGGGAATCGACTGGCACAAGGTCCGCGACCAGTACCGCCCCAAGGTGCGCGCCGGGACGACGAGGGATGAGCTCTACGCGATGTTCAGCGAGATGGTCAAGCCGCTCTACGATGCCCACGTCGTCGTCCAGGATCGCGACCGCTTCTTCTACCAGGTCCGGCCGGGCACCGTCATGCCCGGCGAGGAACTGGACACCCAGGTCAAGAACTTCATCGTGGAACGCGACCTCAAGCACGCCCTGAACCTCCAGGACTTCGCCAACGGGCGGATCACCTACGCCGACCTCCCTGACGGGCAGGGCTATCTGCGGATCTCCGGCTTCGCCGGGTACGGGGACAAGGGGGCTCCCTTCACCGCCCAGCTGGCCGAGCTCGACAGGGCGCTGGATACGGCCCTCAGCCAGGAGCGCACCCAGCGACTGAAGGGCCTGATCATCGACGTCCGGATCAATGGCGGCGGCTCCGACGCCCTGGGCATCCACGTCGCCGAGCGTCTCACCGACACCCCGTACCTCGCGTACTCCAAGCGGGCCCGCAACGACCCTGCCGACTCCACCCGGCACACTCGCCCCCAGCCCGCGTACGTCACGCCCGCCCAGGGCCCCCGTTACACCGGGCCGGTCGCCTTGCTGACCGGCGGCTCGACCGTCAGCGCGGGCGAGACTTTCACGCAGGCGCTCATGGACCGGCCCGGCAAGACGATCCGGATCGGGCAACCCACGCAAGGCGTCTTCTCCGACTACATGGTGCGCAAGCTCCCCAACGGCATGTCGGCCTGGCTGCCGAACGAGGAGTTCCTGACCCGGTCGGGCAGGACCTTCGACGGCACAGGCGTTCCGCCGCACCTCACTGAGCCGGTCTTCACCAAGGAGGAGTTCGACAAGAAGAGGGACTCGGCCTTCGACAAGGCTGTGAACGTCCTGCGGACGTACGGCGGTACCACGAGCTGACACACGATCATCGGGCTGGTCGACAACCAGACCGAGATCGAAGGCCGACCTCGCAGGCAGGCTCCCGTTCATGTCGCACGTCTCACGTCTCACGTCGCATCGGGTTGAACCGGTGGTGCACAACGGTGTGACGTGGCAAGAACGGGCGTCTGTCGGGACGCGGAGAATGAACAGGTGATGAGGCTTGGTTGTGGTGTCAGTGGCCAGTTGAAGTCCCGAATGAACGGGGCCAGTCAGCGAATGGTCTCTCTGGCCGTGGACGGCCCCTCTCCGTTGACACTCGTCCGGCAGCCGGGACGCGTCCGAAGCCAGTACGAGCGGGCCGCGATGGTCAAGGCGATGCCGTAGACGGCGAAGGCGATCATCCCGATCCAGCCGACCAGGAGCGCGTCGCTCGAGGAGTGGAAGTCGCCGCGCCGCATCGTCACCACGCCGGCCGTGGCCAGGGCCAGGTATCCGACCCCCGCAACGCCGTACGGGGCGAGCGTGGCAGCGCCGACCAGAGCCGGGGCGAGCGGGAGCCAGCGCGGCACCCGTCGACCGCGCAGAAACAGCGTCCAGCGCGGGAAGACCTGCCCCCACGGGCGGACCAGACCCCACAGCAGGAAGACGCCGAGTACGGCCAGCAGCGCGGTGGGGTCCAGGCCCCAGGACTCCAGGGTGAGGAAGATTCCCGAGGCGCCGTTCCGCTCCGAGACCGCGAGCATCTCCTCACCGGTGATCCCCGCGAACGTGCCGCCGGACGCCCAGACCAGCTTCATCGCCGCGTACGGGACGAAGGCCAGCGTCCCTGCCCAGGCGCCGAGTTGGACCAGCGGCGGTGCAGCAGACGGCACGCGTACGGGAGTCTCAGGGGTCCGGCGGTCGGACCGGGCCGTGGCCGCGAGCAGGACCGCCCCGACCGCCGCGAGGGCCTTGTTCGCAGCGGACGCCTGACTGTCCACGCCCTGCCCAAGCATCAGAGTGATCACATCCATCAGGAGGCTGAACGCGGTGATCCCGGCGAGCCCGCAGACCCCCCAGAGCAGCACCCGCAGCGCCGGCCCCATCCCGTACAGCACCACCGCTCCGCTGGCCAACGCCGCCAGCGCACCCACAACCATGACCGCCCAACCCAGCCCGGGTACCCCTGAGTCGCCGCCGTGGTAGAGCAGGGAGGTCCCGCTCAGCGCGCATGCCAGTCCGAAGCCGGCGTACAGCACCGCCCACAGCATCGTCGCCCAGGCCACCCAGCGCGGCCATTGCTGCCACCAGGCGCGCCAAAGCGCATTCGTCGTCCGTTCAGTACTGGTCATGCCCTGAACGTCGCATCGACCGCGGTGGGTAGCGTCGACCGCCGGGACGATCCCCCTCCCCCAGCCGGGTGAGTGGCCTCTGAGGCGAAGGTATGAGTGTCAACACCTGAACTACCGACTACGACTCGCGGCCTTCTCCCACCCGGGGGCCACGGCGGAACTCGTCGAACGACTCTTCCGCGACCCGTATGACATCGTCCGCAGCTCGTGAGCATCATCCATAAGGCCGGTCTCGTCGAAGCCTGTGATGCCACCAGCCGCCGCCTCTCCGCCAGGGATCACGAGATGCGAAGGGGTCGGGGAGAGTCCGGCGCCACAGTTCCGCATCGAGCACCGCCAGGAGCACCCTGAGCTCTCGGCGCGCTGAGGCGGGAAGCCGTACCACCACGTGCTCCAGCATGTCCCTTGCCTCGGCCACGTCCTCCAGGCTGTCAGAAGGGCACGGGCACACGGCGAAAGGGATCTCGAGATACCTGCCTGGCCGACCCAGGAACCGCCGACACCAGAACAAGGCCGTTTCAGTAGCGCCAGGCCACACGTCCTCGGTGCCTGATTCCCGCTCTGCCCGGTGCACCGCGGCGGATGTCCGCGGCGACAGCCGGTCGATCCGATATGGCCGGCTCATGGCGTAGAGCTTGGGATGAGGGGCGCGCAACGCGCCCGGCCGCTTACGCGGCATGACCCTTTCGGGCAGTGATCGTCATACCGGCATCCTGACATGAGCGCTGCCGCGCTGTCGACGTGTCGCTGGACTGACGAGTCAGGTGCCGGGATAACCGCCGTCGGCGATCCGGAGGGTCTGGCCGATAGCGGCCAGAGAAACGGATTCCTCCGCGCGTTGGCTTCAGCGTCGTAGTCGGTCCGTACTGGCCAGGACCCCGTACTGGCCAGGACCCAGGTTCCGCGACACGGTCTCCATCACCCGTCGCAGCAACTGCGGCGACGGGTGATGGCGGCGCCGACCCCGGCTCTCCCGGCCAGGACTGCGGCGACGGGTACACCATCATCTACTGCTAGCACCCACCCGCCCACGACCACGACCGGGGGCGGACGGCTTCACAAGCGGGCTGGTGCCACGTGGAGGGATGTGCCGGAACGGTACGGGCCCTGGGCCCGGACGTACGACCTGTTCCGTCGCTGGCACCTGGCAGCAGATCTTCGCGGAACTGCAGGCCCAGGCCGACGCCGAGGACCTGATCATCTGGGACCTCGACATCGACTCCACGGTCTGCCGGGCCCACCAGCACGCCGCCGGGGCGCGGAAGAAGGGGACCTGCAGAAGGAGCCGCCCGGCGGCGTCGCCGTCGAGCCGGACAACCACGGGCTCGGCCGCTCGCGCGGCGGCCTGACCGCCAAGCTGCACCTGGCGGTCGAGCAGGGGCAGCGCCCCATGTCCGTCGTGAGCACTGCCGGACAGCGAGGTGACTCCCCGCAGTTCGAGCCTGTCCTGGAGAAGGTGCGCGTCGCACGCCCGGGTTCGGGCCGTCCGCGGCCGCGGCCCGACCGGGTCCGCGCCGACAAGGCGTACGCGTCGCGCAAGAACCGTGCCTACCTGCGTCGCCGCGGTATCCGCTGCACCATCCCGGACAAGGCCGACCAGGCGCGCAACCGCAAGAAGCTCGGGTCGCGCGGCGCCCGGCCGCCCAAGTTCGACGCCGAGGAGCACAAGGCGCGGCACGAGGTCGAGTGCGGCATCATCCGTCTCAAACGGCACAGGGCTGTGGCCACGAGATGGCACAAGCTCGCGGTCCGCTACGAGGCGACTGTCCTCATCGCGGCCATCAACGAGTGGCTGTGACCAGGCGACTCAAGAAGGGAAGCACGCTCCGCAGGTCGTTGTCGTCCACCGCGACGGTCGCCGCCTCGCGCGCTCCTGGCGAGGCATTGAACGCCACGCTCAACCCGACGGATGCGAACAGCGGCAGATCGGAGCGACTGTCCCCGACGGCCCCGCACGAGCGGGGAGCCAGCTCCAGTTCTCGCGCCTGCGCGAGCGCGAAATCCCGCTTGTCGTACTCGTCGAAGTGACGGGCGACCCGGCCTGTGAACCGGCCGTCGGCGGTCTCCAGCCGAGGTCCGCTGAACCCATGGAAGCCGAAGCGGTCTGTCAGGTAGCTGCCGACTGGCGACCAGGCGAGGGTCGCCAGCACGGGCACCAGCCCGTTCTGCCGACACCAGGTCACGGTCTCCGTGATGCCCGCGACCAAGGGAAGCCCGTCGAGCCAGCCAGAGACCTGGTCTTCGTGAACCCCCGCCCAGCCCGCGGCATCCAGTTCGGAGACCTGCCGATTGTCCAGGGCACCGGAGGCGTAGGCGTCCTCGGCCTTGGCCAACTCGTCCCGATGGCCAAGGAAGCCAGCCAGAAAGACCGACGAACTCGTGCCAGGGACGAGGGTGCCATCGACGTCGAAGAACACGGCGCCCGCATGATCGGATGAGAACACCGCCCAAGGATCCCACTACCTCGCGAAACGCCAGATCGGGGGGGGCGCCTCCGGGTACTTCCGATACACGCCCTAGCCGTGCCCACCCCGGCCGCGATCCAAGCGAGCGCGCGTGAGACAGGGATACGCGCCCCGGCGGTGCGCGCGTCGGGCGGAGGTCAGCCGGTTGGCAGGCCCAGTCCGTAGTACGTGACGTGGTAGTCGTCCACGTACCCCGCCTCGCCGCCGATGATCAGGTCGGTGGGCTCGCTCGCTCCTGCCGCCCTGGCCGTCGCCACGAGCATCTCCGCGAGTGTGTGGCCCTTCGGCTCGCCGGGGCCGCCGGCGTCGACGCGCCATACCGGATCGTCTCCGCCGAAGACCGACGCCGTCTGCGGGTGCTCTGCGACCGTGCCCCAGCCGAGAGCGGCCAGGTCGACGTCGTCCGGAGCGAAGCAGCCGATCGAGAGCCGGTCGCCGCATGCCACGTCGAAAAGGAGGGGCGCGCTGCGGCCGTTGCGTCCGTAGAACGGCATCCCGATCCGCACGCCCAGAGCTGTGGTCTCGGCGGGCAACGCTCCCAGGAAGTCGCCGAGCGAGCGAGTGACGGTCTCCCAGCTACGGGCCGTCCAACCGCCGGGGAAGCCGAGACCGATGTTGGCCTCGTCGCGGTTGCTGCCGAAGAAGCCGCTGATCGAGTGCTCCTCGCCGACACCTTGGCGCCAGAACCAGTTCTCCGCCGGGTCAGTGGGCTGCAGGACCAGCTCCGGCCCCGACTTCCCGGCGCGTAGTTCGAGAGTGTTCGGCCTGGCACGCCAGCGCAGGAAGGGTGCGCCCCAGTGCGGTTCGCTGTCGTAGAACGGGCCCATGTCGCCGTGCGAGCCCATGATGGACGGCTTGCCCAGCGCCGCGGTCACTTCCTCCTTCGCGGCGCGGAAGGCGGCTGCCTGCGCTGCGGCGTCCGGTGCGGGAGCCGCCACTGGGACCGCGATCTCCACGTACGACTCGCCGTCGACATAGCGCTTCTCGTACTCGCCGACCGGGCGCAGGCGAGCATCGCCCGAGGACCGACCCGTGATCAGCACAGGAGTGTCCGACGTGCCGCCCCAAGCCCACCCGAGTTCGGCCGCGACGGCCCTCACACCCTCCGGCGTCCAGCCGTCGGCGTCTGCCGCGACGAGTCGCTGGGCGAGCTCCCCGATGGATTCCTCTGCTGTGCTTCCCCGTTGTTCGTTCATCCGGCCATCGTGCCGTATCCGAAGGCCGCTGCTCGCCAGGGGGTACACACCGGCAGCCAGCGGACGATCTCACCGACGGCGACGTGTACGACTGGTGGTAAACGCACGTGGCCATGGCGTCGTCGCGCTCGAAGAGGCTTCGCAGCGAAGCCACTTCAGGAGGGCGCCGACTCAGACCTGTCCGTTCGATCGCCCCTGGTGCGGCGGGGTGTGAGTGGCCGCTCGCGCCGTCCCGCGAGGCTCGACTCACGGCTGCATGCACATCGACGGCGTGAGGTCAGGGCGCGAAGTACCAGCAGTACAGACGCAGGTCCCTGTCGGCACGACTGACTACCAGGGCTGACAGACGCTCAAGGAGGTCAACGGCACTGTCCGGCGTAATCTCGTCGCCCATCGCGGTGACGGTCTCGGCCCACGCAAGAGCGGTCGTTCTGAGCTGATCCGTTCACGCACTGGCCAAGGCCGTCGCGAGCGCCTGCGGAACAGCAAAAACGGTGAAGCCGTCACAGACCATGCGCACCACAGCTCGTAGCGGACTCTCCGCCCCTGGGGCGTTGGCGCGGGCGTGGGGCCCGCCTCAATGTGGGGATCGACGGGGTGGAACGGACGCCGTACGTTCGTTCAACCGCGTGGTAAGGATGAACCCATGCGGATGCGACTGCCGTTCGGGGACGAGTTACGGGCCCAGCTGGGATCGCCCAGGCGCTCGCGCAGACTGGGCAGCAGCCCTCGCTCGCGCGTGTGGCGTGTCCAGCTGCCGGAGACGACCGTAGTGGTGAAGCAGTTCGTCGACGGTCCTGATGCCGATGAGCGATACTCCCGCGAGGTGACCGCCCTGCGGCTCGCGACCCGAGCTGCCAGTCCTGTGGTGCCCGCGTTGCTGGCCACCGATGCCGGCGAGCGCGTCCTGGTGCTGGAGCACCTTGATCACCGACGTCCGGCCGGCGACTGGATCGTCGACTATGCGACGGGGTTGGCACGTCTTCATGCGACCGCCCGCCCGGAGGACGTGGGGGCACTTCCCCGGTGGCAGGGCCCGAGCCAGGCCGATGTCGAGTCCTTCCTACAGCTGGCCGAAGCACTGGAGGTTCCCGTCACCTCTGGCGTTAACGATGAACTCGACGACCTCGTGGACCGGCTCGACCAGACATCTGGTCATGCACTTCTCCACGGGGACCCCTGTCCCGGTAACGACCTTCACACCGCCACAGGGATCCGGTTCATCGACTTCGAGCAGGCGTCACTGGGCAGCGGCTTGATGGAACTCGCCTACCTGCGCATCGGGTTTCCGACCTGCTGGTGTGTCACTTCGGCAGCGGAGCCGCTGCTGGAACGGGCGGAGAGCGCATACCGCAAGGAGTGGCGCGCCCTGAAGGGCGCCGAAGCCCAAGACGGGCTCGCTGACGCGTGCACCGGCTGGCTGCTCCGCGGCGACGCGCTGGTTGAGCGAGCGCATCGCGAAAGCACCGATCACCTGGCCAGGATTCCGCACCAGGACTGGAAGTGGGGCACAGCGACCGCCCGACAACGGCTCGCCCACCGGCTCGGAGTCGTCAGCCAGATGACGGCCGACGACACCTCTTTGCGCAGCGTGAGCAGCCTCAGCGCCGCAATGCGCCAACGAATGCTAGCTCGCTGGCCCGCACTTCGGCCCGTTCCGACCGAGCGCCCATAGTGGTCGGCTGACACCCCGGAATCGGCGACGATCCGCATGAGCGGACTTCCTCTTGGGCACGACCGTCCGGGCAGACCACTCGGCGCCCCCACCCTGCTACCCCGGACGGGTTCAGGACTACGCGGTCGACGTCGAGCCCAACGCCTGAGCCCTCCACCTGATCCGATATCTTGAACGCGTTCAAGATATCGGATCCTGGGGGCGGTCATGTGGGCCATGCGGGTCACCGTGCGCGAGAGTGTTCATCCGTGGCAGTTCGGCCTTGCGGTGTGCGCCGTGGTCACCCCGCTGCCGCCGGTCGTGGCCTCCGAGGACGGCTTCTTCGCACTCCCCCTCGTGGTCGCGACCACCGCGGTGCTCGCCGCACCGCTGTTCCTTCACACCCGACCCTCCTCCTTCAGACGGGCCGCCGGGACCATTTCGGCGCTGCTCCTGCCCTGGTCGCTGATCGGCTCCTGGTTCGGGATGTTCGCCTTCTTCCCGTCGATCCCCCTCCTGCTCCTCGCGGCCTTCGCGGACCCGCGTCGGCACCCGAGGGCCGCCGGGGTCCTGGCGGCGGCAGGTCTCGTGCTGGCTGCCGCGGTGACCCTGCTCTGGTGGGGCCGCGGGTACCAGGCCTGAGCGAACTACAGGGCCGAGTAGGGGGTGCTCGTGACTGAGCGCGACTGGAACGACGACAGCGATTACGACGACGCGGTCCAAAAGGCCGAGCGAGCGACACGGTTCGGCTGGGCGGCGATCGCCGTTACGACGGGGGTGCTCGGCTGCCTGCTCATCGTCCTGGCCGTTGTGTGCGTAGTCGCAGTCATGGCCTGCGTATACGTCGTGGTGGCGATGGACTACTGAGACGTGCCCCTGTTGATCACGTTCGATCCCCGGCACACCTCCTGGGCGGACAAGTGCGCGGATCGGGTGACGCGGACGCCTCCTGGGACACACGGACCTCGCGCCACGAGCCGTCCGCACAAGCGATGTCCGCACGCCGCCGCATCCGTAACGGCCTCAGGGTGTCCCGAGCACCCGCACACGACGCGGCGCGACGCCCCGGTCCGGCAGAGGCAGGTCGCGAGCCCTGCGAGCTGCTGGGGGCCGCCGAACGAGGGCCGAGTCCGGCTGCGCAGTGCGCCCATCTGCCTGGCAGGGCACTGGACTTGCCGTCCAGTACCTCGCATGGACCAGCGCGGGAACCGTTCCCCCTGATCCTGCGTGACCTCTTGACGTGTTGTCGGCGGGTGGCGAGGGGATCCGAATGCGAGCGCGGACGATGATGAGCGTGGCGGTAGCGGCCTGTGTGGCGCTCGTGGCATGCGCGTGCGGTCCGGACAAAGCGAAGGAGACCCCGGAGGCGAAGCCTCCACGGTCGTCCGTGCCAACCCGGTCCGATGGACCGACGGCCATGCCCTCCGTGTCCGCTCGGACCGACAGGCCGTCGGCCGAGCCGCCCGGTGATCAGCCCGCGCCCAGGACGAAGGAGGGTGCGATCCAGCGGTACGAGCAGTACCTCCACGCCCTGGGCCGTGAGGACATCGATACGGTCTGCGAAGTGGCCGGGCCCGCGGCGAAGAAGGCTCAGGACCAGGGGTTCGGTCCGTGCACATCGACGTACGCCGCCGTGTTCCAGATGATCTCACCCGCGCAGAAGAAGGCCCTGAAGACCGCGACGGTCGACCCCCAGCGCGTTGCCGTGCGTACACCCGACAAGATCGAGATGCCGGTCGAAGCGGTCAGGTCCTCCGCCACCTTCTCCGAGAGCGACCTCGGCAGCTACACCCTGGAGTACCTCGCAAACGATTGGTACATCACCGACTGAACCGACGCGCGCCGTACGCGGAGCCTCCCGACGACCGCCCAGTGCAGGCAACCCACCCGCCGGCCTGCGCCCGGAACGGAGGGGACTGCTCACGCAGGGCTCGTCGTGGCTTCGGGCACCACAGGCCACCTCATGACAGTTCACGGCATCCGACGTACTGGCTCACTCCCCAGCTGCCCCGGCGAGGAATTCGCGCGAGGATGAGGAAGAGGCGATGAGTAGGTGGTCCTGAATGAGCGACCGTCCGATCGGGGACTACGCGCTTCTCTCGGACTGCCAGACCGCTGCCCTGGTCAGTCGGGACGGCTCCGTGGACTGGCTGTGCTTGCCCCACTTCGACAGCCGGGCGACTTTCGCGCGTCTGCTCGGACCGGAGGCCGGCCACTGGTCGATCAGGCCTGCCGCCCCGTACGACACCCGGCGACAGTATCTGGACCGCACTCTCGTGCTGCGCACGGACTTCCACACGCGATCGGGAGCCGTCACCGTCACGGACGCCCTCGCATCCGGCCTCAACGAGCGGGGCCACGAGCTGGGGACCGACGCGCCGCATCTACTGCTGCGTGTGGTGGAGTGCACGGAGGGCCGGGTCGACATGGATGTCGAGTTCGCGCCTCGGCCTGAGTACGGACTGGTCAAGCCGTTGCTCATCCCGACGCCAGGTGGCGTCTGGTGCCATGGAGGACCCGACACCCTGGGCCTCTGCAGCCCGGTCCCGCTCGAGCTCGCCGCCACCGCCCACTGCCGGATCGGGCTGAGCGCCGGCGAGACGGCCGCCTTCGCCCTTCAGCAGGTTCCCGCGGGGCAGAGCCCCGTCCTGCTCTCTCAGGACGCCATCCTGACGCAACTGGAGGACACCGTACGAGGGTGGCGCTCGTGGTCTGAACTCCACCAGTCGTACGAGGGTCCATGGGCCGATCTCGTGCACCACAGCGGCCGTGTGCTCCAGGGGCTGACGTTCCAGCCGACAGGAGCCATCGTGGCGGCCCCGACCACGTCCTTGCCGGAGTCCGTCGGAGGCGTCCGCAACTGGGACTACCGTTTCACTTGGGTGCGGGACGCCTCCTTCACACTGGACGCACTGTGGGTCGCCGCCTGCCCTGACGAGGCGGAGGCGTTCTTTCAGTGGATGGCCCACGCGGCGGCCTGCGACCCGAGCCAGGAAGCGTCCATGCAGATCATGTTCGGCATCCGCGGCGAACGGGACCTGACCGAACGCGTACTCCCCCATCTTCCCGGCTGGCGCGACAGCAGCCCCGTACGGCTCGGCAACGGCGCCTGGGCACAGAAGCAGCTCGACGTGTACGGGGAGCTGCTGTCAGCCGCCCATCGCCTGCGCGACTACCTCCGCGGCCTGGACGCGCCCACGAAGGCGTTCCTTTCCGGCTGCGCCGACTCCGCCGCCCTGCGATGGCGCGAACCGGACCAGGGCATCTGGGAGGTGCGCAGCGGCCCTCAGCACTTCCTCTACTCGAAGCTCATGTGCTGGGTCGCCGTCGACCGCGCATTGAAACTGGCGGTCGATCTCGACGCGTCCGATCGCGTGCCGGAGTGGACTTCGGCCAGGGACGAGATCGCGGCCGCGATCGAGGAGAACGGGTGGAACGAGGAGGCCGGAGCGTACACCCAGGCGTTCGGGTCAGCCGTCCTCGACGCCTCCGCGCTGATGATGCCGGTCGTCGGCTTCATCCCGGCCGATGCCCCGCGAATGCAGGCCACCATCGATGCCGTACGCACTCGACTCACCGACGAGAACGGCCTGGTCTACCGCTACGTGGGATCCGACGACGGGCTACCCGGCGAAGAGGGAACCTTCCTTCTCTGCACCTTCTGGCTGGCCCAGGCCCTGGCCTTGGCCGGGGACACGGATGCCGCACGCGAGGTCTTCGAGCGGGCCGCTGGCTGCGTGAACGACGTCGGCCTGCTCTCCGAGGAGGTCGACCCGGTCGGCGGCCACCTTCTCGGCAACTTCCCGCAGGCTTTCAGTCACATCGGGTTGATCAACGCCGCTTGGGCGATCCATCAGGCCGCCTGAGGGTGCCGACGGACGAAGACGCTCGGCCGGTCGTCCCGGCCGAGCGTCGGTTCGCCGGCTCTCAGCTCGTGACTTCGCGCCGCTGCCGCGCCGCCGGCCGCCGCCGTACGGCGCGGCCTGAAGGGCAACAGTGCCGCCAGAGCACTGGAGCGCCAGGCAGTGAGCGCGGGACGTCCCGTGCGACCCCGGCGGCGGGCGGGTCACCGGCCCTGCCCCTCGCCGGACGGACCGTCAGGCGAGGGGCAGGGCGGCTTCGTCAGCGGACGACGTCGAAGACCTGCTTCTGCAGGCCGTTGGCGTACGCCTCGTGCTCGACCAGCTTCAGCTTCTGCGTGTCCTTGTCCGAGCCGCTGAACAGTCGCTTGCCCGCACCGAGCAGGAGCGGGAAGACCAGCAGGTGGTAGCGGTCGATGAGGCCGGCGTCCGAGAGGTTCCGGTTGAGGGTGGCGCTGCCGTGCATGATGATCGGGCCGCCCTCGGTCTCCTTCAGCGCGGCGACCTCGTCGAGCGAGCGGAGGATCGTGGTCTCGCCCCAGTTCGTGACGAGGTCGTCCTCGGTGAGGGTGGTGGAGACGACGTACTTCGGCATGAGCTTGTAGTCGGCGAAGTCCTCCATGTCCGGCCACACCGGGCTGAACGCCTCGTAGCTGGTCCGGCCCAGCAGGATCGCGGACGATTCCTTCTGCTCCCGGCTCTTGATCTCGAACGCCTCGGGAAGGAACTCCACGTCCTTGAAGGTCCATCCGGAGTTCCGGTAGCCGGGCTCGCCCCCGGGGGCCTCCACGACGCCGTCCAGGGAGATGAAGGCAGAGCTGATCAGAGTACGCATGTGATTCCTCGGTAACTCGTATGGTTCTTCTCGTCGTTCGGCCGCCGTGCGCTCCGGCCTCACACCATGTCTGACAGAAGATCGCTCAGAAACTCATCGGCCTCCAGTGAAGAAACTTCTCGACCCCGCGACGTCAGTGGTCTGGCTCGGGTCCCGCCGTCGCTGACTTCGTACGTCGCACGGGCATGGCTCGGAGCGCGGGACGACGTCGCCGGGGACCTGCCGGCGGCCGGGCAGGGGCACGGTGCGCACCGCACCCGCTGACGCTGTGCGGCTCGAAGGGGGGAAGCGCGGGCGCGCCCGCGGGCAACAGATGCACATGGACTGCATCGTGGCCGGGTCGACCGTCTCGGCTCGCGCACTGTCCTCCTCGTCGGCCCCGGCGGCTCGGGATCCCGGTCGGCGAGGCCGTGGACCGGTGCTTCAGACGCTGCGGGCGGTGATGTCGCCATAGGTGGTGGTCGCGTGGATGTCGAGTTCGGCGGTGCCGTCGTTCCTGAGGGCGTTGTTGACCCGACCGTAGCCGGTGCCGGCATCCAGGGTGGCGGAGACGCCGCGGGCGGCGCCGACCGAGATGTCGCCCTGTTGGGTGCTCACGGTGACCGTGCCGCGTACGGCCTCGGCGATCCGGACGTTGCCCCTCTGGGCGCTGATCTCCGCGGGGCCGCCCAGGCGGCCGACCGAGACGTCCCCGTCGAGGACGCTGAGGCGGGCACTCGCGGCCTCGTCGAGCTTGACCGGGCCCTGCGCGGCCTCGAAGGCGACGTCGCCGAGCCGTCCCACGCCCCTCAGTTCGGCACCGGCCGCCTTCGCCTCGACGCGGGAGCCGGCGGGCAACTGGACGGTCACCTCGATGGATCCGGAAGCACCGAAGTGCTGGCTCTTCCCCGGGGTTTCGATCCGCAGGACACCATCGGCGTACGCGACCGTGGTCTGCTCCGCCGCCTTCACGTCCCGGCCCTTGGAGGCGTCCGCAGGCCGGACCTCGACCGTGGTGTCGGTGCAGTCGGCGGCGATGAACTGGATGCGTCCGGCGGGGATGTCGAGGACGGCGGAGACCGGGGCGGGGGTGTCGAACTTCTGCATCACGCTCTCCTGGGACTCGTCGTTTCCGATGCCCGAAACGCTACGTTGCATTCAGAATCGGCGCAACACGATCGCCGTACGAGATCGCCAAAGTAGCTGATCAAGCGCGGGAAATCGTTGCAACGACCCTGAAGCTCAACGCAACGAACGTCGACGATTCCATTGCAATGGATCGTGAGTGAACGCTAAGGGTGACAGTCGCACCCGGTCACCTGCGACGACGGCGTCAGGCGCTCCGCCCGAGGGTGTGCGATCACGGCCGGAGTCTGCATAGCCTGAGGCCAGGCCCCAGGGGGCTCCTGGAGGTGCCGATGCCCGGCCGCCCGCCGCAGCCAAGTCGAATGTGTCCGCGAAGACGGCCGCCCAGAAGACCACGGGGAGTCGGCCGTACCCTCCCGGCGCCGGAAGTCCGCCTGAACGGCGAGGAGAAGGAATCATGTCAGCGAAGCAGACCGTCTACCACGTCACAACATCCGGCGAACGAGCGGCCGCCGCGGGCGTGAAGTGGCAGGTCGCAGGCAGAGAAGGGCGCCGGGTGCTCCACGAGCCGCACCGAACGCAGCAGGACGCGATCGACTCCGCACGTGTCCGCGCCAAGGAACATACCCCCGCCCGGGTCGTCGTCCACGCCCGCGACGGACACATCCGTACCGCCTACACCTACGGCGACACCCCCTCAGCATCCCCTGCCGAGCGTGGCCACGGAGCAGAGGAACGCGGAGGCATGTTCTAGGACCGCCCCCGCCCCGCGAGTCCCGGCCGACGGCGACCCATCTCCGCCGACGCGGAATCCGGGCCGTGCCCCACAGCCCCCGACCACGCGGCTATACGAAGGCCCCCCGGCCCTCGCCCGCGACGCGCACAAACGACGCAACACGGTCGAGCGCTGCATCAATAGACTCAAGCCGTGGCGCGGCCTCGCCACCCACTACGACAAGGCCGCCACCATCTGCCTCGCCGAACTCCACCACGCCGCCATCTTCATCCGGTCAGCGAGATGATCTCGTCGAAGCGGCACCGGGCCGCCACCAGTTGCTGATCCGGCGCAACCGCACCACCGGTGAACTCGTCTGCTACCGCTGTCACTCCACCACGCGGGCCCGATAATGAAGATCACGACCTACAGCTGGAGAACTGGACCGACGACGGCGCCCCGTCCTGGCCGAGAGGCGGGTTCAGCCGCGGAGGAGTTCGGCGACGTGGGCGTAGGAGTCGTCCGCGTATCCGGCCGCCATGCCCCGGCGCGCGATCTCATGAGCGGCGGAGATCACCGTACTGTCGACGCCCCGGCTACGCGATGCCTCGAGGACATGGGACATGATCGCCGCCGCCGAGCGGAGGTTGGAGCCCCCGGCGGGGTAACTGCTGGTGTCGACCTGCTCGGCGAACGCGTCGATCACGTCGGGCAGGAGCGCGGCGACGCCCTTGGCGTAGGGGGCCAGGTCGGATGCGGTGACGCCCTCGGACCCGGCGAGGGCGAAGGCGTGGACGACGCCGGTCAGTGCCGTCCAGAAGATGTCGAGCAGTGCGACGTCATACGCCCCCGCACGGCCCGGGTCCGTGCCCAGGTGCACACAGGTGCCGCCAATGGCCTTGAGGGTGTCCCGGTGGCGTTCGTACAGGTCCGCCGGGCCGCTGTGGAGGACCAGGGTGGACGGGCCGCCGACGAGGTACGTCGGAACCATGATCGCGCCGTCGAGATAGCCGATGCCGTGCGCGTCGGCCCACTCGGCGGTGGCGCGGGCGTCGTCGGGGGTTCCGGCGGTGAGGTTGACCAGGGTCCGGCCCTTGAGCTCCGCGGCGTGCGGGGCGATGACGGCACGGACGGCTTCGTGGTCCAGCACGCAGATCACCACGAGGTCGCTCGCCGCGATCGCCTCCGCGGCGGTCCCGGCCTCGACGGCGCCGTTCTCCACCAGGCCGTCCGCCCGGCCCGGAGTACGGTTCCAGACGGTTGCGGAATGGCCCGCGGCCAGGAACGCGGAGACCAGGGCCCGGCCCATCGGGCCCAGGCCGAGAACGGTGACAGGGGAAGCAGACATGGGGAACTCCGAGGTCGTGACGGTGACCGATCCGCACACATGCGGGATGGGTGTGGCCGTCGGGGTGTTCGAGGGCAAGTGGAAGTCGTTCGTCATGTGGGCGCTCTCCGAGCGTCCGCGCCGCTTCGGGGAGACCAGGCGGCTGGTCACCGGCATCAGCGAGAAGGTGCTGACCCAGCAGCTCCGGGAGCTCCAGGCCGACGGGATCGTGCACCGGGAGGACTACGACGAGATGCCGCCCCGGGTCGAGTACTCGCTGACCGAACGGGGCCGTCGGCTCTACGAACTGCTGGAACTGCTCTCCGCCTGGGGTCGGGACCACCTGGCCGTGAGGACAGGGGCGGTATCGGATGACGGGCTTGGCGCGCCTCAACAAGACTTCCCGGTCGCCGGTCCTTGATCAAGTACGTACCTTCAGGTACGTGCCCACGTCGCCCTCCCGGCTTGGCGTTCGCGGCCCCGGGGCGGTACGCCGACGGCTGGCGACGGGGCCACCGGCCGCTCGCCGGGGTACGAGATCCGGTGGGACAGCGGGCAGCAACAGGCCCCTCCCGCCGGAAGGTCCAGCCCAGCAGAGGGCGACCAGGGCCGCCCTCACCGCCAAGGCAGACGCCGGCCTCAAGCTCTCCTGGAGCCGTGCCTCCTCGGCGCGCCAACTCCGGGATCTGGCACCACAGAAGCCAGGTCATGCCCACGACCGGAGTCAACTTCCCGCCCCAGCCACGGCCGTTGGCAGTCTCCAGTGCGCGGGGACAGCCGAGATCCGAACGGCGACAACTACCAGCCCAGAAGCATGGGTCCCCGCCTCCGTCACGGAGACTGCTCACGCTCAGGGGCACAGGCAGCAACCCGTCAGGAGCCCGCGACTGGATCCCGGGACGTGCGCAGCTGCTGCCTCTCGGCGAACGAGCACTATCCACTGACGCTTACACGAAGCTCGTGGCCTCCCCCGGCACACGGCCGGCTCCGGGCGACTGGACCGACGCCCAGGGCTGGCGGACCTGCCCATCCGCGTTTGCCGAGGTGACGCATGCTTCGTATGCCGGCCACACCCCGATCGGCAGCGGTCGGGCCAGGTGAGCCCACTGACCGCAGCCATACGTTGCCCCATCCCGCAACTCTCCCCAGGCGTTCTGCCCTAATTTGCGGCCGTATTGAAGCCTGTTCTAGACTCATGGACGGTCGAGAAACAGGGGACTCAGCCGGTTGGGCGGGCCAAGAACCGGACTGTGATTGCGCCCCTCGACGTTTCCGGAATCCCGAGTCCGCGAGGACGTCACCGACAGGCGCGGAGCGCCCGGTGAGAAGCCTCCTCGCGTGACCCCCGCATAGCCCGTCGGCGTATAGCCGACTCCCCCCCACACGCCACGAGGAGCAACCATGCGCGTCCTCGAACGCTCGAATCCGCACCGGATGCGGCGCATGACGGCGGTCGCCGCGTCCGCAGTCGCCGTTGTGGCCCTCAGCGCCCCTGCCGCCACGTCTGCGCCCGCGACACCCTCAGCACGCGAAGGGACACCGTCCGGGGCTTCGCTCACGGCCGAAGTGCTCAAGAAGGCGCCCTCGCCATTCCTGTTCCATTACACATTCAACAATCACCTGAAGATAGGCGGCGGTAATTTCACCGTCGGCGGCCGGGTCTTCCTTGTCGTCAAGCTCAACAACGGCAGGGTGATGTTCAGTAGGTGGGTGACAGCGCAGCCGCACTCCATCACACCCGGCGGGGCCATCTACGTAGAGACGTCCGTCGCCTCTCCGTGCGGCGGCTCGGGGAACAACGGGTACGCCCGTGCGTTCGACAACACGACGCAGACCTGGTCGCCCAGACTCCCCGTACCGGTGTGCGTCCGGATCGACTGACAGAACCCCCGGGCGACGGTCGCCGTGGCAACGGCCGCGGACCCCGGAGCCCACTTCATGCAAGCCCACAGAGGCCTTCCCTCCCGGCCGTCAGCCGCAGCAGGCAGCGATGCGGTGACGACCCGGCGGGGGAAGGCCTCTCTCAGGTCCCTGATGGTCAGCCGTGAGGAAGCGATCATCCGAAGGCGACTGTGGTTCCTGGCATGGGCTTCGGGAATCAGCCATCAACTGGGCACTTGGACTGAGACGATTAGAGCCCGTTTCGGCATGCGACCGTGACGTGCGGCGACCGCGCCGTCAGCGCACGGCCCGCACTACGACCACGCGCGACGACAAGCCGCCCCCACCGCCTGGATTCCTCGTGGCTCAGCCCCTGATCGGCCGAACAAACCGGTGGTCGTTCATCCGGCTTCCCTGACACGCTCCGGGTGTGACCACGTTGTTCCTGATGGTCGGCCTACCGGGGGCCGGCAAGACCACGAGAGCCCGGCAACTCGCCGACGAGCACGGCGCACTGCGCCTGACGCCCGACGACTGGATGCTTCCCCTGTTCGGCGAGGCGGAGCCGGGCGGGAAGCGCGACGTGTTGGAGGGGCGCATGCTCTGGCTGGCCTTGGAGGCGGTCAGGCTGGGCACCAACGTCGTGGTGGACTACGGCTGCTGGTCCCGGGACGAGCGGTTCGCGATCCGCTGGTTGGCCGAGGCCGAGGGCGTGCGCTTCCGCATGATCTATCTGCCCGTGGACGATGAGACCCAGCGCGCCCGGATCGCCCATCGCTGGGCGACCGCCGCCGGGGAGACGCTCCCGATGACTGAGGCCGACATCCTGCACGGACGGGCCCACTTCGAGGAGCCCGACGAAGCGGAGCTGGGAGGCTGCATGGTCTCCGACCCGCCCAGCGGATGGGTGGGCTGGCGGGAGTGGGCTGCGGACCGGTGGCCGTCCTTTACATGACTGCTCGCCGTCTGATTCGCCTAGCGGAGCGCGCCGCGTGGCGGTGTCGACTCCCAGGCTGGAGGATCGTTCTTGGAGCCCGCCCGGGCGCCCTTCGCACGTCGACCGGGCGGGCCGTTGCATTGCGCGCTGCTCGTCCGGCCGGTGCATCGGCAGCCGGAGCACCGGGCAGCTCTGCTGCCCGGTGACTCTCATCCGTGGCTGCTCGCCCACGTTGCCGATCCGATCCGTATGCGGCGCGGCGCACTGCCCGAGCGCGGGGCCGGCCACGGGTTGCGGCCGAGGTGCCGCCGAGCTGACGAGCCGACGAGAAGACCGGTGGTCAGAGCACCGCGGAGCGCTGCCCCGCCGGTGGGGTGACGATGTCCTCCGTGGGAGGTGTTGCGAGCACTCCCCGAACGAATCGCAGCGAGTACAGGCCGATGAAGACGACCGCCACGGCGACGAGCACGTACAGGCTCCACTTGGTCACCTGGTCCGCGGCTGCCGAAACGATCAGAACCACGATGGTCGCCAGCTGCCCGAAGACGCCGAACAGCGTGGCGTAGGCGGCAACCACCAGGCCCCAACCGTGGGCGACGGGCTTGAAACTCCTGAATACGCGCCCCTTCTCGTCCTTCTGCTCCGGCCAGCCCCAGTAGCAGGACGCGGAGTAGATGATGGGGGCGAAGAGGATCACCCCGCCGTAGAGGAGGTTCATCCCGAGGAACTGGCTGAGGGAAACGCCCGGTAGCCAGTCCGCCAGGAAGCCGGTGGTGCTCAGCACCGTGCCGAGAAGGGCTCCCAACGCGGTGATGTTAGTCAGCCAGCTGTCCTTGACCGACCACGGGGAGTCGATGTCCAGCGGCTCCGACTCCCAGTTCTCCCGTGGCTTGCCGAAGAACGTGGCCGGTACGGTCATCAGGAGACAGACCACCAGCGCGAGAGCGGCGGCGGTCAAGAGCGCGGCGGTGTACTCCGGCTCGCGTTCGGCTCCTCGGGTGAGGGTGAACCTCGTTGTGACAGGAGGGGTGTTCGGCGCCGAAACAACGAGGGTGCCCTCGCGGCCCACGCATTGCTCGGGCACGACGAGGTCAATGGCCACAGCTCTTGCCTGGTTGCCGCCGATGGCCTTCACCTGGTCGGTCTGCGAGGCCACGGCGGCGCCGGTGCGGGTGCAGACCTGGTCGTTCTCGCCGCCCGTGGCATCGAGGTACGCCGCGATCACCGGTGTGACGCTCGCCGGTCCGGAATTCGTGATCACGAGGGGCAGCGGGCCGTGGAGGTGGTCGCGTTTGGCGTGGTCGTCCAGCTCGACCTTCGCCGACTCCGGTCCCGTGACCGAGAGTCCCCCGTCGGCTGCGGCGGCCGGCAGCGCCGTCAGCATGCCGAGCGCCAGCGCCGCGGCGCCGTGGACAACACCGCCCAGAACGCCGGCCATGCCGCGGCGTGCAGATCGTGGTCGGGAGGAGAGGAGATGTGCCATCACACGTGCACTAAAGCGTCCGACCACCTCGAACGCCCGTGAAACGCCGAGGGGCGGTCGTCAACGGTGCCAAACTCACCCCCGATTGGTGGCTCAGGATGAGGAGATGCTCGGCGGTTCGAACTGCTCCGGCATCTGCGACGCGCGCGTCGGCAGGCCCGGCGCCACACCCTGACGGCGTACGAGAGCCGTGGGGGCCTGACGATGGCCTGCTCCCCCGCGCGAGCCGGCCTCGCACCGCGTGGGTGTGACCTGCCCGGGGGCACGATCGACGTCGGCAGGCACGGCCCGCTGGACGCTGTAGCAGCCTCGGCCTGCTCCCCGATCCGCCTGCTGAGCCGCCCTTCGCGCCGAGGGGTAGCCGTCTCCGTATACCGCGGGGCATACTCGAGACATGGCAGACACGACCGTCAAGATCGACGACACGACTCGAGACCGACTGAAAGCCCTGGCCGACGAAGCGGGCATGTCCATGAAGGACTATCTCGCGCAGGTGGCCGCCGAGAAGGAACAGGAGCGCCTCCAGGAGACTGCGACCGCCGCGTTCCGCCGCGCGATCAGCGCACCAGGGGTCATGGACCGGTTCGACGCCGACTTCGGCGGGCTCCCGCCGGTGACCAAGCACGAGACTTCGCGGGCGGCCTGACCACGTGGATCTGCACATCGACCACCGATGGCTCCTGGAGCGCCAGGAAGACATCCTTCGCAAAGACCTCACAGTCAACGACCTCTCGGTGCTGGTCGGCATGTCCACCCGCCATCGGGTGAACACCCCCCGTCTCGACCAGGCGGACCCCGACGCCTTCTGGCGCGCTGCTGTGCTCCTGGAGGAATGCGTCCTGCTGCGCCCCCTCCCCGCCCGGAACGAGCTCTACGGATACGGCATCGCCATCTCGTATCTGGAGGCCTCCGGCCACCGCGTGGATACTTCGTACGAGCCGTGGCGCGACCTCATCCACGAGATCCGGTCGCTGCGCCTGGACTCGTACGACATCGCCGATCGCCTGAGGTCCTGGCGCACCTCGTAGAGCGCCGTCGCCGGGTGGAGCAGCCGGGCACCCCCTCCACGCGCCCGGGCGGCGCTCTCGGTGTCAGCCACTGTCCGGACCGTCACGATGTGGAGAAGCGGTCGCCCCGTCACTCTCCACCAGTCGCCCTCCACCCGCCGGCGACGTACCGGGCGCCTGTGCGGTGGCGATGCGCGGGAGCGCGTCAGGGTGCTCCCGGCTGAGCCAGGCGACGAGTTCTTCTCGTACGGCGCAGCGCGTGCTCCACACGTCGTCGGCGTCCTTCGCGGTCACCAGCGCGCGGACCGTTATCCCGGTGGGGGAGGTCTCCGTGACGGCCAGGTCCCAGCCCCGGCGGTCCCAGGTGGGGCAGGTCTCCAGGAAGTCCCGGAGGTGTGCGCGCATCAGCGCGACGGGCGTGGAATGGTCACAGTGGACGAAGACCGTGCCGGTCATCTCCGAGCCGCCGCGTGACCAGTTCTCGAACGGACGGGAGGTGAAGTACGAGACGGGCAGCGTGACCCGACGCTCGTCCCAGGTCCGTACGGTGAGGAAGGTCAGCGTCACCTCCTCGACGAGCCCCCATTCGCCGTCGACCACGACCGTGTCGCCGATGCGCACCATGTCGCCGAACGCGATCTGGAACCCAGCGAAGAGGTTCCCGAGCGTCGACTGCGCAGCAACACCGGCCACGATGCCGATGATTCCCGCCGAGGCGAGCAGCGACGTGCCAAGGGCGCGGAAGGACGGGAAGGTCACCAGGGCGATGGCCGTGGCGATCACGCCGACCGCGACGGCCACCACGCGCATGATCAGCGTGACCTGGGTACGGACCCGGCGCACACGGGCGGGGTCTCGGGATCGTCCGGCGTAGCGCGCGTACGACGACTCGACGGTGGCGGAGGCCACACGTACGGCCAGCCAGGCGCCGCCGCCGATCAGGCACAGCAGCAAGACGTGGAGGACCGCCGCCCGGTGTTCCCGCAACGGCGCCCAGTCCGAGGCGCGGTGGGTCCACCTCAGCAGCGCGGTGAAAAGGACGACGTACAGCGGTGTGCGGCACCGGCGCAGCAGCCCCCAGAGCGGGGTCTCGGGATGGCGGGCGTCCGCATGCCGCAGGAACAGGTCCACCCCGCGGCCGGCGGCGAAGGTCACCAGCGCCGAGCCGCCCAGCACGAGCGCCAGTCGAAGAAGGCTCTCCATGTCTCCCCAGTCGATGAGTCGTACGCGTCCACAGGACCGTGCCTCTCGCCTCACCGCCGAACCGCTCGCCAAACACCCTGTGTCCCCGGTCTTGCAGCCCTGGCCGGACGTGACCGATGACCGATGCGACCGCGGACAGCCCTTTGGCCGTGGCTGGACAGGCCCAGCTGCCAGAAGCCGTCCCGTCGGGGCTCTGGGTCAACTCGTGTGCGGGCCCTCCAGACCGAGGACTTCCAGAAGGGGGTCACCCCACGTCGCCCACCGGCGCAGGTCGAGTCCGGCCAGGAGGTGAATGTTCCGCTCTGCGGCCAGGTCTTCAGCCGGTTGGGTGAACGAACCGTTGGTGACGGCAATGACGATGTCTACCGGCACGTCTCACGAAGCCGGCCTAGGAAGTCCTCACAAAACATTCTTCAGAACTGGTTGGCTCACGTGCCGGATTAATCCGTTCGACAGCACCCAGCGGCACCCGGCAGAGTGGCCGTCCGTGACAAGTAGTGAGCTGTGGACCCATGCGACCGCCGACCGCTACGACGCCGAGGAGAGCGAGATGTCCTCGGCCGCCGTTCTCGGACCGACTCTCGACTTTCTCGCCGAGCTCGCCGGAGACGGCCGGGCACTGGAGTTCGCCATCGGGACCGGTCGAGTGGGCGTCCCGTTGCGGGAACGCGGCGTGCCGGTGGTGGGCATCGAGCTGTCCGAGCACATGGCAGCCGTACTGCGCCGCAAGATCGACGAGGATACGCTCCCGGTGGCCATCGGGGACATGGCCACCACCGCCGTCCCCGGCAAGTTCACCCTGGTCTATCTCGTCTACAACACCATCACGAACCTGCTCACGCAGGACGAGCAGGTCGCGTGCTTCCGCAACGCCGCACGTCATCTGGAGCCCGGCGGCCGATTCGTCATCGAGCTGGGCGTGCCGCCGCTGCGGTTCCTGCCGCCCGGCCAGGTCGCGGTGCCGTTCGACGTCTCCGAGCGGCATCTGGGCTTCGACACCTTCGACCTCGTCGAGCAGATTCTCGTCTCGCACCACTGCACCCGCGAGGACGACGGCCGCTACCGTCGCGAAAACTCCCGGCACCGGTACGCCTGGCCGACAGAGCTCGACCTGATGGCACGGATCGCGGGGCTCGAGCTGGAACGCCGCGTCGCGGACTGGGACGGCTCGCCGTTCACCCAGGACTCCGGGAAGCACATCTCCGTGTGGCGCAAGCCAAGCTGAGGCCGGGCATGTGCTGTCCTGGGCTGCCTATCGGAGGTTGAGGGTCGCCAACGGATCAGCGTCGAACGCGACGCGTCCGACGAGCACCCGGCCCACACCCTCCGGAGGCGTCGCGCCTGCTGAGAGATCGTCTCGTTCGGCGTTCAACGCTCCGTGGCGGCGGAGCGGGCTGTGGGTGGACGATCCACGTGCACCGATTGATCAAGTGGGGGCACTGTGCCGATGAGTTCTGCATCCTCCCGGACAGCGCATGAACGGGCCCTTCGGCATGTCGCGGAACTGGCGTCGGGCCCTCCGATGGATCCGGCGCTGCGGGTGACCCTCAACTTCCACCCGGACCGTCTGGTGCACGGCAAGCCGATCCTGGATGCCATGGCCGAGGGTGGCGTCTACCGCTCGCAGTTCGTCACGGGGACCAGCAACGGTGGACTGACCGCGCATCCAGGTGGCGAACGATGGCGGTGGGAGAGCCGGATCTTCGCCGGGGCGTATGACGAAGCACCTGCTCATGAGCGCCCCGTCTACGGGGCGTTGAACTTCCGTCGCGAGCCGGCCGGCGGGGCGCCGCGGTTCGGCTCGGCCTACTTCCGGCTGGTTGCCGAGACGCTCGCGCGGACGACGTTCTGCTATCCGGACAGTTTCCTTGAACCTTCCGATTTCGGTGTCGCGGCCCGCATGGGGCTCATCGAGCTGGCCCTTGCCGATCGTCAGGACAAGCTCGACGACTACATCGAGGCTCAGGTGCACGGGCCGGTCCGGCTGCACTGTGACGTGGAGGCGCTGGTCATGGACTGCTGCTACCGAGGCACGATGGTCGAGGCGGCGGCTCTACGTCTTGGCTGCCCGGTGGAGTGGCACCCCGGCTTCCGGCTCGGAGTTGAAGAACTCCGGCGTCATCCCGGCTACCGCGGCCAGGAATACGTCGACTTGGGCACGCAGATCGCGGTCGACGGCATGCTCGACCCTCGGATCGTCGGAGATGCTGCCCGTGCCGGCCGCCATGACCCCCAGGCGATCAAGAAGGTGTGGCACTACTTGGCGCGATTCGGGGCGCGCCGGCAGGCGACTGACAGCCCGGTGACTCCGGCGCCGAGGGAGAACTATGTACCCGATGGCCTTCGTTAAGGGGGCTGGTGCCGGAAAGGGCTGCGGGAGTGATCGTGGCATTCCGTCCATCCGCTCATCGGCTACCGGAGACTGGCCAACGGAGACGATCCCTCAAGGGGCCGGTGAACTCACGGCCATGTGGTGCCAGTGGTGCCCGCAGCCATCGATACGGCACCGTGCCCGGCGCCTGGCATCCGCGATGGCGAGCAAGGCGATCAGCAGACGGAAGGCTTTCATACGCTCGTGCTGGGGGGTCAGCCCGGCAATCGTCCCCACTTGGTGCTCGATCCGTCCCCGAACGAGCAAGACCGCAGGAGTGTGTGTCGGCCGGAGACCGGAACGGCGGATGCTCTCCAGAGCTTCCTCAGGGGTGGGATGGGCCTGGAAGCAGAACCCCGCCAGCAGACGCAGCGTCGCCGTCTGCTCGTCCTCAGGGAGGGCGGCGAACCACTCAATCCCCTCGTCGAGCGGATGCAGGTCCTGGGCGAGCGCGTTCAGGTACTCCTCGGTGCCCGCTCTGTATCCCATGGCCTCCCGTCTCCTCGGATGTCCGCCCATCGTCATCCGTGGGAGCCCTCCACCGCATCTCTTTATCGTGGCCCGGAGCCAAACGACGACCCGCCCTCGATACGTCCGGCCCCGCCCCTCGCCAGCACAACTGCGGCCGCAGGGCGCATCAGTGAGCTCGCAGCGATCCGTGGAGCCAACCCCGTCGACTGCCCCAAAGTTCACCTCGGGCCACGCACCACTGGAAGGCAACGGACGGGGCTGCCAGACCACGCCACGGGATCCAGTGCCTTTATGACACCCGTGCTGCCATGTGTGTTGCACGGATACCCATTCGCCGGGTATCCGTGCATGCGACAGGATCAGACAGTCGACATCGCAGGACCCTGGTCAGCCGACAGGTGCCGTCGGTCGGGCGTCGCTCTCGGGCTCGGTCGGGTGGATGGTCCCGGCGGGCGGGTTGGCGGTGCGCCGCGCCCACAGCCCGTACAGGACCGCGGTGAACAACAGCCCGACGATCCAGGAGATGTCGGCGCCGTCGAGCTTCTTCGTGATCGCGCCGGTGTACAACTTGGTGGCCAGGAACGGGATCTGCACGGCGACGCCGAGGACGTAACAGGTCAGCGCGGTGACGTTCCAGCGGCCGTAGCGACCCTCCGGGTCGTACAGCGCGGGGATGTCGACGCGTTCGCGGGAGACCAGGTAGTAGTCGACCAGGTTGATCGCGCTCCAGGGGGTGAACACCATCAAGAGCAGAAGCACGAAGTTCTTGAAGTTGGTAAGGAAGTCGTCGCTTGCGGCGAGCGCGATGACCATCGACACCACGATGAAGCCGACGATGTAGGCGGCACGCGCTGCGGCCGAGACGCGCGAGCGGCCGTCGAACGACGTGACGGTGGTCAGGATCGACATGAAGCCGCCGTACGCGTTGAGGCAGTTGACGGTCAGCTTGCCGACCACGATCACCAGGTAGATGAGGAACGCGAGAGCCGCCGGGCCGGCCAGGTCGCCGAGAAACCCGACCTGGTCGGGCAGGAATGCCTTGCCCGCGACGGCTGCGGTGAGGGCGCCGAGCGTCATGGCCCACTGAGAGCCGATGACGGAACCGGCGAACGTCGACCAGAACGTCGCACGCGTGCTGGTGTCGCGCGGCAGGTAGCGCGAGTAGTCGGCGACGTAAGGGCCGAAGGTCAGCTGCCATCCCGCGCCCAGTCCCACGGCGAGAAGGAACGTCGCCGTCTCGAAGCCCTTGGTGCCGACGTGCGCGCCGACGTCGTACTGCGTGAACACCCGTATCAGCAGGTAGCCGAGGCCGAGCACCCCGACGACGGTCGCGATGCGGCCGGCGATGTGGATGAGCCGGTAGCCGGTGACGGCGACCACGGCGGTCAGTGCGCCGAAGATGAGGATGCCGACGTCCGCGTTGTCGATGTGCAGCATCTCGGAGACCGCCTGCCCGGCCAGCACGCTGCCGGTCGCGGCGAAGCCCAGGTACATGAGGATCACCAGCAGCAGCGGCAGGATCGCACCGTACACGCCGAACTGTGCGCGGCTGGAGATCATCTGCGGTACGCCGAGCCGCGGCCCCTGTGCGGAGTGCAGCGCCATCACGATCCCACCGAGGACGTTGCCGATCAGCAGAGCGAGTATCGCCCAGAGCGCATCGGCGCCGAAGACGACCGCGAGCGCACCGTCGACGATCGCGGTGATCTGCATGTTGGCGCCGAACCACAGGGTGAACTGGCTGCGCGGCGTGCCGTGCCGCTCGGCGTCCGGGATGACCTCGATGGTGCGTCGCTCCATCGCGAGTCGTTCCCCAGGGGCATGTTGGACCGGCATGTTGGTGACCTCTCCCCGCAGCGATTCCGGCGTGTCGGGTTGCCCCGCTGCCGCTGACCCAGGTTGTGCTGCGCCGAATCTGGCATAGGGGTGAACAGAGATCAAGGTCTTGAATGAACAATTTCAGAATCGGCTGTCGCGCCTATGCACGGCCCTGGTCCGGGCCACAGGAGGGCGGGGGTCCGCCATCCGGGGTCAGCACACACCGAGGGGGCGGACCGGGGATGTCCGACGTCGCCTGCCGCTACGCGCGCGGCGCGATGGCAGGCGAGTGATGGGCGCTGGACCGCCGCCGGAGCAGTCAAGCCGGAGCTACGGCCAAGCTCCCGGTGCGCCGAGCCCGCGATCGAGTGCACCCCTGCCCACTCGGGCCAAGTCCACTCCGTACGAGGGGTCTTGAGACACGCTTGCCGCAGCTCCGCGTCGGCTAGTCTCAGCGGCATGGCTGTGCGAAAGGGAATCGTCGCGCTCGCGTCACTCCTGGGGGCGCTCTGCGGTTCGGCGGTGACGGCGGGCGTGACGCCGGCGATCAGCGACGACGCCTCGGTGTCGGTCGAGTCGCGCTCGGCGGAGCCGCAGACGCGCGAGGACTCCATCCGCCAGTGGGAGGCCGCCCTGTCGAAGTCCGGGAAGCAGTTGCCGGCTGACGTGAACAAGATGACCGACAGGGAAGTCTTCGAGGCCATGTGGTCGGAGTGGCGAAAGTACCTCGTCCCCGAGAAGCAGCCGACCGCCCTCGTCGACTGATGCGAACCTGCGACGGGCCCCTCTCTGGAGGAGAGGGGCCGTCGCGATGCTTCTGTCTCCGAATCAGACGCTGTTGGCCATGTTGATCACTGCGGCCGCGTAGCTTCCGTGTTCGGAGGAGAACAGGTCGTCGTTGACGCGCTGCAGGGTGTCCCTGTCCTTCTCGCTGTGGCTGATGGCTCCGACGATGCGAGGATCGGCCTGATTCTCTCCCCACACGTACGCGCCACCGCTGGACCCCTCCCCCATGTCACAGTCGATCTTGATCCTGTCGTCGAAGGGGTTCAGGGAGCTCGCGTCGGTCGTGTCGCCTACGCAGTACATCGGCCGCTCCCCGTCGAGGTCGGAGCGGTTGTAGCCCTCGACCGGATAGCCCATCGTCGCCGTGTTCGCGTAGTCCGTCCTGTTCTCGGTGAACAGGTAGCCGAATGCGAACCCGACCGCATCCAGGAGAGTGCCGTGCGTGGGGTGCGAGTTGAGGACGATGGCGGCCATGTCGGCTTCATCCGAATCACCGTCCTGAGTCCAAGCCGTCGGTGCGAAGCGATGGGCGAAGGTCCACGACCCGAGGGGTTCCGCCCCATTCCGATACCCCGGAACGTACAAGAAGTGCTTCATCCAGCCGGCATCACCCGAGCCGTCACCGAGATGGACGCAGTGACCGGCGGTCCAGATGGTGTTCTCGTTGGCCGAGGTGATCGACGCCGCGCTGCAGTGGCTCGGCTTCCCGCTGGGCTCGAAGAAGAACAGTTTGCCGACGATGTTGTAGCCCGGACCGGTGGGGGCCTCTTGCGAGACCGGCATCGCAGGCATCGGTTCGGCCGCTGCTCTCGCCTGCGGCAAGGCGGCGCCCGCGCTGAAGCCCTGGGCGGGAGCCGACGCGGTCAGGTTCCGATCTGGCGCAACGCTCTTGGCAGCACCATCGCGTTCAGCGCGTGGCGCGGGAGCCTTGGCGGGGTTGCGGAGAGCTTCCTTCATGCGCTCCGGCGTCCACAGGGCACGTATCTGCTTGTCGGTCAGCTCACTCTTGCGGACGTCGACGACGGCGGAACCGCGATCCGTCGTGGCGGGAATCGCCGTGGCCGTGGCGGGGACCAGGACGGCGAGCAGGGAGGCAGCGGCGGTTGCTGCGGCGAAGCGGAGAAGGCGCACGAATGCCCTTTCACGGGGGGTCGTTGAAGATCTTCGCCCCGCATCGAATCACGCGCCGCTGACATGCACACCACACTTTCAAGCCGGGCCTCCCGGCGGGAATCGATCTCCCGCCCCTCCACCCTGGCCGCTTCCTGAGGGGTCACGAACCCGTACGCAGCACCAGAGCCGCGGGCGCAGTTGTGCGCCGACCAGCCCCAGTTCTTACGAGAGTTGAGCCGCCGCCGCCACTCGGCCAGGGAAGCGGCTCCGAACCGGGGCTGCGCGTCGGAACCACAAAGCACCGGCCCACGGCCCTATGGGATCAGTTCGCCGACCCGATGTTGAGTCGGCGATCTTGTCGTAGCGCGTAGGGCCGGAGGGGCCGACACTGCACCGCGCGAGGCGTCATCGCACGACCTCCAGGGTCTTCGCACATGACATGGAGGGTGAAGCAACGTTTCTGCGTAGGACGCCATTTCTGCTGCCTCACACGCCGCGGCCTGCCGGTCATGGCCTATCCCGGACGGTTCAGCACCCTTGCCTAGATCGCAGCCGGTCACCACCCTCAAGCCCCCGACGAACTCCGCGACCTGACCCTCGTCTCCCTCCACGTCCAAGGTCGATAGCGGCGCGGTCCGGCCGGCAAGTAGCCCTGTCCATGGCTTACGGACCGGGATCCAGCGGCCACTCCGGGGAGAGCCGTGTGAACTGGTGGCTGGTACGAGGTTGTTGTCGCGGCCGAGCCTCGGCAGGGTGGAGGCCCGTACCGTGAAGCCGCGTCGCCCATCGCCTCTCCATGTCGCGATATAGCGTTAGTCTTCTGCTCGCGCCGCTTCCTGCGTCGCGCTGAGAGACGTTCGACAGGACCAGGACGGAACCATGTCGGGAGAGATTTCGCCCACCGGGAAGCAATCCGGCCCCGCCTCGTCGCCCGATCTGCGAGCCTCTCATGCGGACCGGGACCGGGTGGTGGATGTGCTGCGCATCGCGGCGGGGGACGGTCGGCTGACCTCGGACGAACTGGACGAGCGCCTGGAGGCTGCCCTGTCGGCGCGGACTCTGAGCGAACTGGCCGTGCTCACCACCGACCTGCCGGAGGTGTCGACCGCCGCGGACGGTACTGCGGCGGAGCCCAAGGACGTCGTCCGGATCGAGCAGGTGTTCAGCGGCGCGGTCGAGCGAACGGGTCGATGGGTGCTGCCGCGCCGACTTGAGCTCGCGGTGACCTGGTGCGACGTGACGCTCGACTTCACCGAGGCCGTGATCACGCAGGACACCCTGCGGATCGACGTGGCCATGGCGGGGAAGAGCCTGACGCTGATCACCAGGCCGGGCGTCGAGGTCGATGTCGACGGCCTGACCCTGGTCCACTGCAAGCTCAGACACCGACGGATGCAAACGCCCCTGGACACACCGACCACGCTTCGCGTGGAGCTGGTCGGCCAGAAGGCTCACGGAAACGTGGTGGTGCGGCCCCCGCGTCGTACGTTCGGGCAGTGGCTGCTACGCAAGCCCGCGTCACTTCCGGCGGGCACGACTCCCTCTCTGTGAACTGCCGTACGCAGACCTGAGACGGCAGCAGGACGCAGCCGTCAGGTCGGCTGAGCAGCCTGTGGAACAACCGTGTCGAGGCCGCCTTCCGCCGCTATCCTGGGTCGGCTGGACATGGGGCGGCGGGCTCAGTACACGGGCAGCGGGGGCGCGATGTCGAACATCAGCACGGTACGTCCGGCTCCGCCGACACCCGGACCGACCGGGCCGGGGCGACTGGCCCGGCTACGTGCCGCCGTGGCCTCCCTCGCGCCGTTCACCGCGGCTCTCGTCGCCTTCACGTCCGTACTCGACTACGTACCGGACGATTGGTTCACGGCCGCGTTCCTGCACTATCTCTTCGCCGGGCTCTGCGCCCTGTGCGTCGGCCTGTCTCTGCGGCTTCTCACCCGCTTCGGCGGCCGGTCCGCCGCCCCGCAGCAGGCGCCGGACGCGACGGACGGGGTTTCGCAGCATCCCGCCGCCGCCGTGATACTGGGCGAGTCCGTGTCCGGTGTCGTGGCTGAGCATCGTGTCGTGAACCACCAGGGCACTCTGCTGCACGGCTGGTCCCAGTACCTCGACGACCCCGTGCCGCCCACCGCTGTCGGCACGGCCTACGGTCTGCGACTCGTGACGCTGCTCGACGTCCGCGACGGCCGGATCAGCCGGCACCGGCTCACACAGACCCTGCTGGCCCTGCAGAAGCCCGGCGGCGGCTGGGCCGCCAGCACGCAGCGCGAGCTCGGCAGGCCGGAGATCACCGCCTGGGTGCTGTCGGCACTCTGCCGCGCGGGGTTGGACGACGACCGGAAGGACGAGTTCGTCCGGGTGCTCGAGGGAATGCTCGACCCGGCTCTCGACCCCATCGGGATGAACAACACCACTGTGGTCGCCGCCGCCGTGTCCACACTGGCGGAGCTGGCCCCTGCCTCGCCCAGACTGCCGGAGCTCGCCCGGCGCCTCGTGGACGGCGGCCACAGTCGGGAGAGCTCCGGGCAGACCCTGACGCACTGGAGCGAGAGCCTGTCCGGCGGCGCGCACTCGGCCGTGCACACGGCCCGCGCCGTCACCGCCCTGCACCAGGCGGCGGCCGTGATCCACACCAACTCGGCATGGCTCAACGCGGCACGGGCGGGTGTGGCTTCGCTGTGCGAATCCGATATCTCTCTGCACACGACAGTCGAGCAGTTGCGCCGCCCCGTCGCCGACGGCAGCGTCGACGCGCTGTTCGTCGGCCATTTCACCGCGGCATGGGTCGCCCGCGCCATCATGAGCGGGGACGTGAGCCCGGCGCAGGAGGAGCGGCTGCGGGACGCGGTCGAAGACGTGCTGCGGGCCCGAAGAAACGCTCTCTGGCGCTGGCACGACGGCTCCGCGCCCATCTGGATGACGTACCAGGGCGCACGGGTACTGAAGGACTACGCGTTGAGGAACAGCACATGGCTTCGCTAGACCGCTATACCGGCGCCGGCCTCCGCGTGGCGACCTGGAACGTCCACGAAGGTGTTCCGGAGGGCGGGACCGACGACATCTTCCAAGGCGGCGGATCCCTGGACCACTCCCGCAGCGTCACCGACATGCTGCTGGAGGGCGCCATCGACGTCATCGGCATGCAGGAGGTCGGGTTCAGCGGCGAGGGCAGGTCCGAACTGCTCGACCTGATTCTCGAAACGACTCCCCTGCACCACATCGCCACCTTCCCGCTCCACGCGTCGTCGTTCTTTCCCGGCAGACTCAGCGGAGTCGCCATCGCGAGCCGCTTCCCGCTGCGAGACGTACACAGGCACCGGCTTCCCAACCCCGGGCTCTCGACTCGGTTCGGCGACGACGTCATCCACAGCCACGACAAGGGCCTCGTGTCCGCAGTCTGCGAGTCGGACTCCGGCGTCCGACTGGACATCGCGGCCGTGCACTCGTTCCCCTTCCATCTCTTCGGCAGGGATGCCACCGAGACCGAGTTCACGCCCGTCTGGAAGTCGCTCGCGGCACGACTGGGAGAGCTTTCTGCCCGGTCCCTGCTGGTGTGCGGGGACTTCAACGCCGAACACGCGGCCGGACTGCTCGCCGCTCGTGGCCTCTCGCTCGGCAGCGCGATGACGGGAACGACGACATATCGGGGCGCGGCGGTGGACGACGTGCTGCACGGCTCCGGATTCCGACTGATGTCGTCGTCGACCGTGCCGAACCTCTCGGACCACTGTCTGTGCCTGGCGAAGCTGCACTGGTCGGATCCTCCGTCCGGGCCCTCCTCCGGCTGACCGCCCCGTGTCCGCCCCCTCGCATGCGTCGAAGCAGCTCCCGGCAACGATCGACCGGGAGCTGACTGACCTCCTCGGCCCACCGAGAAGCCCATGGGAAGCGCCCGGCTTCTCGTACGCGGACGAACTCCTCGGCTGGGCCTCCCGATGGTCCTCACCCGAGCGGATACGGCAACTCGTGCAGGCCGTCTGCGAGGACCCGGCTCTCCTGTCGGCCTGCGCGGCGCGTTCCTTCCACCATCCGCTGGGCTTCGACAAGTTCGTGCTGCTCGTCGCGGATCGGTACGAGGTGCGGCTGCATGTGTGGTGGCCCGGGACGCGCGCGCTGCACGAGCACATTCACGATCACCGTTTCGCGTTCGCCTCGTGCACCCTGGCCGGCACGGTGAGATCCACGGTGTACGAGGAATCGCCGCACGGGGTCCTGATGGCGCGGTACCGGGAGAGCCGGACGGAGCGGGCCCGCGACTACGTCTTCCACGAACCGGAGCTGACCCGGGTGGTGGCGCTCCCTCCACGGCCCCATCCCTCAGGGACGGGCTACTTCCTGCGCCCGGACGTGCTGCACCGGGTCTGGCCGACGACGGACACGGGCACGGCCACCCTCGTGGTGAAGGTTCCGACGCCGCGCGCCACGACCACGGTCCTCATGGACCCGCTCGGCAAACCGCCCGCCCGGATCCGCCGCCGATTCCTTGACACGGAGACCACACGCGCCAGGCTTCTCCGGGCTGCCAAGTGGTGCGCGCGTGAGGTCTGACGACTCATGCTCGGTCGGCGGTGAGACGTCCCGCCGAGGAAGGCGCTTTGAACGTGGCTCCGCCGGACTTCGGTGAAGTCCCGGTTCGCGCGGCCCTGGCCACAGCAGACGCCCGGTCCGGATCACCGGTGCGCCTATCCGGGTCACTTCTGGGTGTCCCCCGAGCGCGAGACGCTCAGTGGGGGTAGGTCGTTTCGCGCAAGGTGACCCTGGGATCCATGAGGAGATCGGCTATGTACGCAGTCATCCGGCGTTATGAAGGAGTGACCGACTCTGCCGAGGCGGGACGCGTGGTGGACGAGGGTTTCGTGCCTCTCCTCCGCGGAGTCCCCGGTTTCGTGGCTTACTACTGGGTGAACGCCGGGGACGGAGTGATGGTCTCCACGAGCGTCTTCGAGGACCAGGTCGGGGCCGAAGAGTCGATCAGGCGGGCTGCGGACTTCGTCAGGGACAACCTCGCGACGCTGCTCCCCAACAGTCCTCAGGTCACGGCCGGCCCGGTTGTGGCTGCCGGGTAGCGTCCGGCTGGTGCCCATCGCGCCTCCCGCTCAACCTGCACGGCGGCGCCGGGCAGGTTCTCGGGCTCGGCCGGACGGCATGCGAAGGCTGCCGCGCCATGCCCTGGTGAATGCTGGGTGTGGATCGGCCGATGGAGTGCCTCGGAACGAAGAAGTTCCTGGTGATCTGCCGGAGCCCAGCGGCCTCAGCCGGGTGTGTCGCACGGGTGGCAGGTGGCATGTCGGACATCCGTCTCATGGCGCGACTGCCTGAGGATGATCGGCATGCCCCCCTCAATCCTGCCTCCCACGTGGCGCCGTACCGCCCGGCTCGTGCCGGTACTGAGCGTCGCGATGACGCTGGCCCTGGCACCCACTCAGATGTCCCGGGCCGCTGCGGAGGAAGCGAACGAGCCCACGCGCGCGGAGGCCCGCGTCTCGGCGTACCTCCGGGACGTCCGCGAGCGCCCCGAGGCCCTGGCCGCGTTCTTCAGGGCTCTGCCCAAGGGCGCGGACCTCCACAACCA
>NZ_JBHTTQ010000045.1:30456-55341 GCF_042794475.1 Streptomyces sp. NPDC056527 | reverse complement strand
GCCCGGTTACATTCCGAACCCGGAAGCTAAGCCTTTCAGCGCCGATGGTACTGCAGGGGGGACCCTGTGGGAGAGTAGGACGCCGCCGAACAATCTTTAGCCTCAACCCCCGGACTCTGTCCGGGGGTTGAGGCATTTTTGCGTTCTAAACTGGAACCCATGCGCTACGACCTGGTGATCTTCGACAACGACGGTGTGCTTGTGGACAGCGAGCCGATCTCCAACAAGCTGTTGGCCGGCTATCTGACGGAGGTCGGTCACCCCACCACGTACGAGGAGTCCGTGCGGGACTACATGGGGTCCGCGATGCACCGCATCCATGAGCTCGTCGAGGAGCGGACCGGGCAGCGCTTGCCGGCGGAGTTCGACGAGACGTTCCACGGACGGGTCTTCGCCGCCTTCCAGCGGGAGTTGGAGGCCGTGCCCGGGGCCGGGGACGTGCTCAAGGGGCTTGTCGACGGCGGGGTTCCGTACTGTGTGGCCTCCTCGGGCAGCCATGAGCGGATCCGGGTCGGGCACCGGAAGACCGGGCTCGACGTCTGGTTCCGGGACGAGAACATTTTCAGCTCCGAGGACGTCGGGCGGGGCAAGCCGTCGCCCGACCTGTTCCTCTACGCCGCGGAGCGTATGGGGGTGGCGCCCGAGCGGTGCGTCGTGGTCGAGGACAGCCGACTCGGGGTCCAGGCGGCTCTTGCGGCCGGGATGGACGTATACGGGTTCACCGCGATGACGCCCGAGGAGAAGCTCGCCGGCGCCAACGGGTTCTTCGGCAGGATGGACGAGCTGCCGGCGATATTGGGCAGGTGATCCATCTACCCATGGGTAGACCCGGGTCCTACGCTGTGCCGCCATGACGGATGCGCGGTTGCGGCGTGGGCGGGGATCCCTGGCGGTCAGTTTCTTCGTGCAGGGAGTGACGTTCGCGCTCCTTGTGACCCGAATACCGGCGATCCAGGACCGGTACGGGATCTCTGACGGGCTGCTGCCCGTCTTCCTGGCCGCCGTGCCGATCCTGGCCGGGGTGGCCAGTGTGGGCACCGAGAAGGTGGTTGCCCGGGTGGGGCCGGGAGTGGTGCTGCGGTGGGCGCAGCCGCTCGTCCTCCTGGCGCTGCTCGGGGTCGGCGCGGGGAGTGAGTTGTGGCAGGCCGCCGTGGCGCTCGGGGTCTTCGGGCTCGCGGTCGGTGCGTTGGACGCGTCGATGAACATGCTCGGGGTCAGCCTGCAGCGGGCGTACCGGCGGAGCATCATGCTCGGTTTCCACGCCGCGTACAGCCTGGGTGGGATCGCGGGTGCCTCGTTGGCATGGGCGGGTGCGCACTGGCATCTGCCGCTGTTCGTCTCGTATCTGCCGGTGGTGGCCGTTCTGTTGCCGGCCGCGCTCGTCGGGAGCCGGTGGTACACGCCGGGGGTGGGGCCGGGCGATGGGGCGGAGCCGGCCGGGGGCGGGGAGACGAAGGGGGGCGTGAGGGTCTCCTTCAAGCTGCTGCTGCCGCTGTGTCTCGTCATGACGTTCGCGTACATAGGGGACTCGACCGTCTCCAACTGGAGTGCCAAGTACCTCCAGGACGTGCTCGGCAGTTCGGAGGAGCTGGCGACCGTGCCGTACAACGCGTACATGGTCACCACACTGCTCGGGCGGGCCGTGGGTGACTTCGGGGTGCGGCGGCTGGGGGCGGCCATAGTCGTGCGCGGCGGGGCCGTGCTGGCCGCGCTCGGGTTCGCGGTCGTGGCGGTGGCGCCCGGGGCGTGGGTGGGGATGGCCGGGTTCACCGTGCTCGGGCTCGGGCTGAGTGTGATCGTGCCGCAGACCTTCGCCGCCGCCGGCAGGTTGTTCCCCGGGGCGAGCGACGCGGCCGTGGCCCGGCTGAACGTCTTCAACTATGTGGGGTTCCTGATCGGGTCCCCCTTGGTGGGGGCGCTCGGGGACGCCTGGAGCTATCGGGGGGCGATGCTGGTGCCGATGGTGCTGGTCCTGGTGACGGTGGCGTATGCCACGTCGTTCGGTTCTCAACCGGCCCGATACGGTGGCGGGCATGAGCGGCCGCGCACTGTTGATGTGGGATGAAGCTGTCACGGGGTACGACTTCGGGTCCGAGCATCCGATGGATCCGGTACGGCTCGCACTGACCATGGGGTTGGTGCGGGCGTACGGGCTCGATCGGGCCGTTGACGTGGTGGCGGCGAAGCCCGCGGGGGACTCGACGCTGCGGCTGGTGCACCGTGAGGACTATGTGGCCGCGGTGCGGGCCGCTTCCGCGAATCCGAGGGCGGCGGATCAGTCGTACGGGCTCGGGACGGTGGATGATCCGGCCTTTGCCGGGATGCACGAGGCGTCCGCGTTGATCGCCGGACAGTCGGTGGGTGCGGCTGAGGCGGTGTGGCGCGGCGAGGCCGCCCATGCGGTGAACTTCGCCGGCGGGCTGCATCACGCGATGCCGGGGAGCGCGTCCGGGTTCTGTATCTACAACGACGCGTCGTTGGCCATCGCCCGCCTGCTCGAGCTGGGTGCGGAGCGGGTCGCGTACGTGGATGTGGACGTGCATCACGGGGACGGGGTGCAGGCGGCGTTCTGGGAGGATCCGCGGGTTCTGACGATCTCGCTGCACGAGCATCCGCGGACGCTGTTCCCGCAGACCGGGTGGCCGGAGGAGACGGGTGCCACCGGTGCGGGGCAGGGGTCCGCGGTGAACGTGGCGTTGCCGGCGGGGACCGGGGACGCGGGGTGGCTGCGGGCCTTCCACGCCGTCGTACCGGAGCTGCTGGCGGATTTCCGGCCGCAGGTGCTGGTGACGCAGCACGGCGCGGACACGCATTTCGAGGATCCGCTGGCGCACCTGGCGGTGTCGCTGGACGCGCAGCGGGCGGTGCAGTTGGCCTGCCATGAGCTCGCGCACGCGCATGTGGACGGCGGCAAGTGGGTCGCGCTGGGTGGCGGCGGGTACGCGGTGGTGGATGTGGTGCCGCGGTCGTGGACGCATCTGGTGGGGATCGCCGGGCATGCGGAGGTCGATCCCGAGTCGGCGATTCCGTCGTCCTGGCGGGATCTGGTGTACGCGCGGACGCGGCAGCCGGGGCCGATGCGCATGACGGACGGCCGGTGGCCGGTGGGCTGGCGGGACTGGGAAGAGGGGTACGACCCGGCGGACCGGCTGGACCAGGCGATCCTGGCCACGCGGCGGGCGGCCTTTCCGCTCAGGGGGCTGCTGCCGTAGGACCCCGTGCGGTGTGGTTACGCCAACTGTGGGGTCTCCCAGGTGTTCTGACCCGTTGTCGGGTCGGCTCGGGCAGCATCGATCGGGTGCTGAGTACAGGGGCGTTGCGCGCGCATTTGTTGGCGGCGGGGTTGGCGGGGACGGTGGCGACCTCGCGGGAGGAGAGCCTGCGGAGCTACCGGCTGTTCGCCGCGCGGGATCCGCGGGTGATGCTGGGACTCGACCCCGAGTGGGGTTGGGGCGAGGGCGAGTTGTTACGGCTGATGGCCGACAAGTGCGGGGTGTCCAGGGATCCGGCGCACCGTTCGGGGCTCGATGTCATCGATCCGGAGCGGACGTTGGGCGGGCTCGACGCGTTCGCCGCGCGGCTGGGTGAGGCGGCGGGGCGGCGGGCTCCGGTGTTGTTCGGGACGGGGCATCCGCACCGTTTGCTCGGGTTCTACGCCGGGCTCGCAGACGCTTTGTCGGCGGCGGGATGTCTTGTTCTCACACCCGCGCAGGGGCGATGTGTCGACATAACGACCCGGTTCGGTCTACGTACGTACACCCTCGACTACGTACGCGGTGTCGCGTTGGTGCGAGAACCGGGTCTGCCGGGAACCGGGCGTGAGACGGGGGCGCACACCCACTCGCCGCTGCCGGTTAGGGCCGCTCTCGAGGGTGC
This sequence comes from Streptomyces sp. NPDC056527, assembly GCF_042794475.1. Classification (NCBI taxonomy): domain Bacteria; kingdom Bacillati; phylum Actinomycetota; class Actinomycetes; order Kitasatosporales; family Streptomycetaceae; genus Streptomyces; species Streptomyces sp. NPDC056527. The sequence goes on along the minus strand of NZ_JBHTTQ010000045.1, from coordinate 51,465 downwards.
CGTGCAGGGTGGCTGGCCGCTCCCCGAGCTTGTCGTCGGGGACCACGGTTGGGTCTGCGGTGCAGGTCAGCTGGGTTTCGAGGCCATCGGTCTGGCGGATACGGACGATCCCGCGCTGTTCGTCGGTGAGGCGGAGGGGCAGGTATCCGTAGCCGTTCCGCTTGATGACGGGGTGCGGTCCGATTACTACCGGCCGCTTACTCGCTATGTACTCAATCGAGCGAGTCTGTCACGGTAAACGGCCGATGGCTGCTCCTCTTCCCCACTCGTACCACACGCCCCTAGTCTGGAGCGTGAGCGCACAGCGACGCAGGGTCACCGGAGGGGAAGCCGGTGGGCGTCGTGTGCGGAAGGTACAGGTGGGTCATGGCTGCTGGCGATCGACCTCTCAATGAGGTCAAGTTTCTGACCGTGGCGGAAGTCGCCTCGGTGATGCGCGTGTCGAAGATGACCGTGTACCGCTTGGTGCACAGCGGTCATCTGCCGGCGATCCGGGTGGGCAGGTCCTTCCGGGTCCCGGAACAGGCGGTTCACGAGTACCTCAGGGAGTCCTTCGTGGGGGTGGAGACCGCGTAGCGGGGGCGCGGCCGGGAGCCAGTCCGCCCCTCGGATTACAAGTGCGGCGCTCGGGCCGGTAGGCTAAGCCCTCGTAGGTCGTGTGGGCCCAGACGCCCCGCACCGAGTGAAGAGAAGTGAGCGAGGGTAGTCGTGGGCTCTGTTATCAAGAAGCGGCGCAAGCGGATGGCCAAGAAGAAGCACCGCAAGCTGCTCAAGCGCACCCGCGTTCAGCGTCGCAACAAGAAGTAAGCGACGGCTGTAACGACGGCTGTTTGTGCGTCGAGCGTGGCCCCCCACCGTTGAGGTGGGGGGCCACGCCTTTTTTCGGCGCGGTTCGGACCCGGTTGCCCACGGCAGTCATCGCAGCGCAACAACAAGGCGCTACGGTGGCGCACAGGCCCCCCGGGGGAGAACTCGGGGGAGAGACCGACGGAAGGCGCTGATCTTGGGAAAGGTCGTGCTCGTCACCGGTGCGGCTCGGCATCTCGGAGGCCGTTTCGTACGTCGGGTCCAGCGGGATCCCGAGGTGGACCGGGTGGTCGCCGTGGACGCGGTCGCGCCGACGCACGATCTCGGCGGGGCCGAATTCGTCCGCGCGGACATCCGCCAGCCGGCCATCGCCAAGGTGCTCGCGGAGCATGACGTGGACACGGTCGTCCATATGGACGTCACGGGTACGGCGCTCGGCGCCGGGGGCCGGTCGTCGATCAAGGAGACCAACGTCATCGGCACCATGCAGCTCCTCGGTGCCTGCCAGAAGTCGCCGCGGATCACCCGGCTCGTGATCAAGTCCAGTACGAGCGTCTACGGCTCGGCGCCCCGTGACCCGGCCGTGTTCACGGAGACGACGCCGCCCAAGTCGCTGCCGAGCGGCGGGTTCGCCAAGGACGCCGTCGAGGTCGAGGGGTACGTACGGGGCTTCGCGCGGCGCCGCCCGGACGTGGCCGTGTGCGTGCTGCGGTTCGCGAACATCCTCGGGCCGCGGGCGGACTCCCCGCTCGCCGAGTATCTGTCGCTGCCGCTCATGCCGACCGTCTTCGGCTACGACCCGAGGCTGCAGTTCGTGCACGAGGACGATGTCATCGACGTCCTGGAACTCGCCTCGCGCGAGCCGCGCCGGGCGACGCTGAACAGCGGCACGTTCAATGTGGCCGGTGACGGGGTGCTGCTGCTGTCGCAGTGCGCGCGGCGGCTGGGGCGTCCGACGGTGCCGGTGCTGCTGCCGGCGGTCACCTGGGTCGGCTCCGCGCTGCGGACCGTCGGCGTGACCGATTTCGCGCCGGAGCAGATCCGGCTGCTCACTCACGGCCGGGTGGTCTCCACGGTCCAGATGCGCGAGACGCTGGGGTTCGCACCTCGGTACACGACGGCCGAGACCTTCGCGGACTTCGCCCGCAGCCGTGGACCGGGGCTGCTTCCGCCGGAGACGCTCGCGGGGGCGGTGGACCGGGTCGCGGCCCGGCTGGATCAGAAGGAGCCCAGGTAACGATGGCGGACGCCAAGGTCATTCCGTTCGACGACGACCGTTCACGGGCGCGGCGGCGGCCCGTCAGGGCGGCTCGGGACGCCGCCGTGCGGGCCCTGCCGGGCCAGCACGGCCCGGAGGAGCCCGTCTCCACGCCGAGGCCCGTGGCGGAGCCCGTGACGGCCCCGGAGGGCGTCGAGGAGGCGCCGGAGCGCCGGGGCGGGTGGGAGCGGCGGCTCGCGGGCGGGCTGGCGTTTCTGCGGCGGCGGGTGACCGGTGAGTACGAGGTCGACGAGTTCGGCTACGACAAGGAGCTCACCGACCAGGTCCTCATGTCGCTGGTGCGGCCGCTGGCGGAGAAGTACTTCCGGGTCGAGGTGAAGGGCGTCGAGAACATCCCCACCGAGGGGGGCGCTCTGGTCGTCGCGAACCACTCCGGGACGCTGCCGCTGGACGGCCTGATGATGCAGGTCGCCGTCCACGACCACCATCCGGCCGGGCGGCATCTGCGGCTGCTCGCGGCCGATCTGGTCTTCATGCTGCCGGTGGTCAACGAACTGGCCCGCAAGGCCGGGCACACGCTGGCCTGCGCGGAGGACGCGGAGCGGCTGCTGAAGGCCGGCGAGATCGTGGGCGTGATGCCGGAGGGGTTCAAGGGCATCGGGAAGCCGTTCGGGGAGCGCTACAAGCTGCAGCGCTTCGGCCGGGGCGGTTTCGTGTCGACGGCGCTGCGGGCCGGGGTGCCGATCGTGCCGTGCTCGATCGTGGGCGCGGAGGAGATCTACCCGATGATCGGCAACGCGAAGACGCTGGCGCGGGTGCTGGGCATCCCGTACTTCCCGATCACGCCGACGTTCCCGTGGCTGGGGCCGCTGGGGGCGGTGCCGCTGCCGACGAAGTGGACGATCCAGTTCGGCGAACCGATCGCGACGGACGGCTATCCGCCGGAGGCGGCGGAGGACCCGATGCTGATGTTCAACCTGACGGACCAGGTCAGGGAGCAGATCCAGCACACGCTCTACAAGCTGCTCGTGCAGCGGAGGTCCGTGTTCTTCTGAGCCGCCGGTTCCGTCGGCTCTTCCGGTGGTACGACGATGGGGCGCCCCGCCACAGAGGGGCGCCCCATCTTCGTCTCAGCGAGCGTCCTCCCTGTCGATGCCCAGGCCGGGGAGCAGGCCCGGCAGCAGGGGCGGGATCGTGACGTCCGGCATCTCGGGTGTCGAGGGGCCCACCGAGGGTGCCGTGGGGATGCCCGCCGGCGGGGTGTCGAGCAGGCCGCCCGTGTTGCCGCCCAGCAGGCCGTCGCTCTCCGGGGAGCCCGAGCCGGAGCCCGAGGGCTGGGGCCGGGTGGAGCCGCCTTCGCCGCCCGTGGAAGGGGCGGCAGGGGAGGACGGCGGACGCTGGGTCTGCGTACGCGAGGTGTCCTGCGACGAGCCCGGGGTGCTGGTCCCCACCGCGCCCTTCTCCGGGGTGCGTGGCAGCATCCCCTGAAGCGGCTCGACCTCTTCGTCTATGGCGACGAAGACGCCCTCCACCTCGTTGCCGACGTCGGCGAGCTGCACGGGCAGCCGGTCGCGCAGGCCGTTCCAGGTGTCGCGGTGCGCCTGGGCGAAGGAGTTGAGCCGGGCCATCGGACCGATCTCGCCGTCCCGCTCGTACGCCTGGCGCAGCAGACGGTGCCCCTCGGAGGCGTCGTGCTTCATGCCGCCGAGGACGCGCCGGATCTCGCCGAGCGATTCGTGGTCGAGGTCGCCGGCGCGGCCCCGCTCCATGAGTCTGCGGGCCTCGCTGAGCCGGGTCGACGCCTGGTCCAGGAAGATCCCGCCCCGCTCGGAGTCGTCGTCGGCCATGCCGCGCTTGATGTCTTCCATGCCGCGCTTCAGCCCATACAGCGAGTCACCCGGGAGGGCGTCGGAGCTGGCAGCGGCCACACCGCTGAACGCTCCCGCGGCCACACCGACCGTGAGGCCGCCGGCTGCGAGCCCCTTCGACCAGCGGGAGCGGGGGCGTAGTTTCCGGAGCGGGGAGGCCCGGTGGGCTCCCCGTCCGCTCGATGTCCGTTGCTCGGGCACCGTAGGGCCCGCGGCCGCGCTCCCCTCTGCGAGCATCGCTTCCATGGCGGCGACGAGCTGGGCTCGTTGCACCACCTTGACCTCGGGGTCCATCTCCGGCCTCGGCAGCTCGCCGAGACCGTTCGCCAGAGCCAACAGCCGCCCTTGCTCGGCCGGTTCGGCCGACGCCTCGGGCTGTTCGGCCGTCGCGTCATCGGGCGTCCGATCATCCAGGGCCTGGGCGAAGGCGTTCGCCCGCCGGTGCGCCGATACGTTCGCGATCACTGGCGGCACCTCCTCTCGTCATGACGGTCGACTCCCCGGGGTGTCCGGAAGGTTGCACACCTTGAACGCATCCACACGAAAGAGTGAGTGGCTGCGGACATGGTGTGACCACAGGGAGCCTGCATTCCGCACAACGAGCGGCGCGGCACTTGGGTTACGCGCGAAAGATGATCGGACCAGTGCGTCATCGAGGCGTCACCGACTGTGAGTTGGGCGGGGGTCGGGGGACGTGGGGGGTTGGTGCGGGGGAGGGGCGCGTCGCGGTCGGTGGGGGGCGCGTGTGGGGGGCGCGGAACGGTCAGCGGGCGTCGTCCGGGAGCAGGCGTGCCAGGGTGCGCACGGCCCGGTACTGGAGGGTCTTGATCGCACCCTCGTTCTTGCCCATGACCCGGGCGGTCTCGGCGACCGAGAGGCCCTGCAGGAAGCGCAGGGTCACGCACTCCTGCTGCTGGGGGTTGAGCCGGCGGACGGCGTCGAGGAGGGCCGCGTTGGAGAGGGACTCCAGGACGGAGTCCTCGGGGCTGCGCTCGACCTCGTTGGCGTCGAGCATCTCGCCCGTGGTCACTTCCAGTCGGAAGCGGCTCGACTTGAAGTGGTCCGCGACCAGGTTGCGGGCGATGGTGACCAGCCAGGCGCCGAAGTCGCGGCCCTGCCAGGTGAAGGTGGAGATCCGGCGCAGGGCGCGCAGGAACGTCTCGCTTGTGAGGTCCTCCGCCGTCGCCTTTCCGCCGACGCGGTAGTAGATGTAGCGATAGACCGTGTCGCTGTACTGGTCGTACAGGCGGCCGAAGGCCTCGGCCTCGCCGGCCTGGGCGCGCTCGACGAGGTCCATCATGCGGGCGCTGTCGCTGTCGGCGGTGGGGCGGCGGGCGGCGGTCGAGGTTCCGGTGCCGCCGCGGCTGCCCCGTCTGCCGACAGCGGCACCGCTCTCGGCGAGGGCATAGCAAGGACCGGCGGGTGCCGGTGCGGCGAAGGCAAAGGCGGGGACAGGGCCGGCGTACGCGGTGGGGACGAAGCCGCGCAAGTGGTCGAGGACCGTTGCGCGCAGCGTAGCCAGGCCCGAGGCGTCAACCCCGACGTGTGGGTACACGGGACTCCCAGAGGCAGAGCTTCCATCACGTGCAGTGCGGGACCGTTCACTCGTCGTGGCGACGTGTGGGTTCCGTTGTGCGTCTGAGGAGAATAACGCTTCGTACAGGCAGCACTACACCCAGTTGCGTAAATCACCGATTCCGTCTCACCTGTTACCGCTTGTGGGCGAGATCATTCACAGTTCGTGACCGATTGTTGATCGGATTACTTCCGAGTGTGACTGCGTGCACGCTCTGTTGTGCCCGAGTGTCAGGTGTGGGAGTGATCCGGCCCGCTGTTGGGTAGGGCACGAGGAATGCCTCTGAGTCGACGTGTGCGGTGGTGTTCGACCACGTACGGGTGAGCGGTGTCGGTCCCTGGTTGTCTCAGGCGATCGCAGCCGAAACGTATCGGCAGTGTGCGAAGCGCCGGCTGTGCCAAGTGGTCGGAGCCACCTGCCGCCCACTGGAGTCAGCGGCGACGGCGGTGCAGGGCGACCGCGGCGGCCGTGCCGCCCGCCAGCGCGCCGACGCCCGCCGCGGCGGGGATGCCGACCTTGGCCGCCTTGCGGCCCGTGCGGTAGTCGCGCAGTCGCCATTCGCGGGCCTTGGCGTGCTTGCGCAGCTTGGTGTCCGGGTTGATGGCGTACGGATGGCCGACCAGCGAGAGCATCGGGATGTCGTTGTGCGAGTCGCTGTAGGCGGCGCAGCGGTTCAGGTCCAGGCCCTCGGCGGCGGCCAGGGCGCGTACGGCCTCCGCCTTGGCGGGTCCGTGCAGCGGCTCGCCGACCAGCTTGCCCGTGTAGACGCCGTCGACGGACTCGGCGACCGTGCCGAGCGCGCCGGTCAGGCCGAGCCGCCGGGCGATGATCGTCGCCGTCTCGACCGGTGCGGCCGTGACGAGCCAGACCTTCTGTCCGGCGTCCAGATGGGCCTGGGCGAGCGCGCGGGTGCCGGGCCAGATGCGGTCGGCCATGTACTCGTCGTAGATCTCCTCGCCGATCGACATCAGTTCGGAGACGCGGTGGCCCTTGACGATGGACAGGGCGCTGTCACGGGCGTCCTGCATGTGCTCGGGGTCCTCGACGCCGGCCAGCCGGAACCACGCCTGCTGCCAGGCGAAGCGGGCCAGTTCGCGGCGCTGGAAGAACTTCCTCTTGTACAGGCCCCGGCCGAAGTGGAAGATCGCGGCGCCCTGCATGACGGTGTTGTCGAGATCGAAGAAGGCGGCTGCCTCGGCGTCGCCCACGACCGGGAACTCGGGTACCGACGGCTCGGCGGGCTCTGCCCGCGCCGCATCCCGTTCCAGTTCGAGCTGTTGCGAGGTCTTGCGCGCCGCCTCGGCGGCGGCCTCGCCTGCCAGAACGCTGCGCGCGGTGGCGGAGCGCCTACGGGGGGTGAGCCATCCCATTGCGGCCATGTCGTGAGCATAGCCAGTCTGTTCGGTACTTCCCGACGTCTCGCGGTGCCGCGGCGTGAACACTCCGCGACTCTCCTGTTAAACGGACAAGGGGGGAGCAAGCTGGAGAGAGGGGGCACCGTGCGCGGCAGCGCAGAATGGACGGCATGTTTGGACGGACGAAGAAGAAGGACATCCCCGCCGCTCCCGTCGCCGCCTCGCGGACCGTGACGCTGATCGGGAAGCCGGGCTGTCATCTCTGCGACGACGCCCGGGCCGTGATCGAGGCGGTCTGCGCCGAGACCGGGGCGCGCTGGGAGGAGAAGGACATCACTCAGGACGAGGAGCTCCATCGCGCGTACTGGGAGCAGATTCCCGTGGTCCTGGTCGACGGCGAGCAGCACACCTTCTGGCGTGTGGACGCCGGGCGGCTCCGGCGTGAACTGGGTGGATGACCGGAAGACGGCTACCATCATGGACGTTTTGTTGACGTTCGGGGGCGCGATCGTGAGGAGAGTGTGCGGTTTTGCCCCCTTCGGCTTCTCGACGGGCTGACGCGTTCCACGGTTCCGTCATGGCGCGAACCGAGCGCGTGACCCCGGTCACTTTGGCCGGACAAAACGGACACCATCTTTGTGCACGCGTTCACAAAGACATAGCCTGCATTCGACGGGGCGGTCCTGGGACACACGGCCGCCTGCAGCCCCGCTCATCCCGCAGGAGCACCGTGGCAACTGGCCGAACTCACCGACCGGCGACCCGCAGCCGAGGAATCCCCGAGGCCACCGTCGCCCGGCTTCCGCTGTATCTGCGTGCGCTCACCGCACTGTCGGAGCGCTCCGTACCCACGGTCTCCTCCGAGGAGCTCGCAGCCGCCGCGGGAGTCAACTCCGCGAAGCTGCGCAAGGACTTCAGCTACCTCGGCTCGTACGGCACGCGCGGCGTCGGCTACGACGTCGAGTACCTCGTCTACCAGATCTCCCGCGAGCTCGGCCTCACCCAGGACTGGCCGGTCGTCATCGTCGGTATCGGTAACCTCGGCGCCGCTCTCGCCGGCTACGGCGGCTTCGCCTCCCGTGGCTTCCGAGTGGCCGCGCTCATCGACGCCGACCCCGCCATGACCGGCAAGCCGGTCGCCGGGATCCCCGTCCAGCACAGCGACGACCTCGAGAAGATCATCGAGGAGGACGGCGTCTCCATCGGTGTCATCGCGACCCCGGCCGGCGTCGCCCAGCAGGTCTGCGACCGGCTCGTGGCCGCCGGCGTCACCTCCATCCTGAACTTCGCCCCGACCGTGCTCTCCGTGCCCGACGGCGTGGACGTGCGCAAGGTCGACCTCTCCATCGAGCTGCAGATCCTCGCCTTCCACGAGCAGCGCAAGGCGGGCGAGGAGGCGGAGGCCGAGGCCACCGCCGCACCCACGCCGCCCACGGCGCTCGACGCGGCGGGCGAGACCCCGCGCAAGGGCTCCGGACGCAAGGGACCCGACGGGGACCTCCCCGCGGTGATGCCGGCATGAGTCTTCTCGTCGTCGGCCTCAGCCACCGCAGCGCCCCCGTCAGCGTCCTCGAACGGGCCTCGCTCGCCGCGGACACCCAGGCCAAGCTGCTCCAGGACACCCTCGCCGCCGAACCGGCCGCCGAGGGCGCCGTCCTCGCCACCTGCAACCGCATCGAGCTCTACGCCGACGTGGACAAGTTCCACGCCGGTGTCGCCGAGCTGTCCACGCTGCTCGCCCAGCACAGCGGCGTCGGCCTCGAAGAGCTGACCCCCTATCTCTACGTGCACTACGAGGACCGGGCCGTCCACCACCTCTTCTCGGTGGCCTGCGGGCTCGACTCCATGGTCGTCGGCGAGGGCCAGATCCTCGGCCAGATCAAGGACGCCCTCGCGCTCGGCCAGGACCTGCACACCGCGGGCCGGCTCCTCAACGACCTGTTCCAGCAGGCGCTGCGGGTCGGCAAGCGCGCCCACAGCGAGACCGGGATCGACCGGGCCGGGCAGTCGCTCGTCACCTTCGGCCTTGAGCAGCTGGCCGACGGCACCGACGTCGACTCCTGGGCCGCGGGCAAGCGCGCCCTGGTCATCGGGGCCGGATCGATGTCCTCGCTGGCCGCCGCCACGCTCGCGCGCGTCGGGGTCTCCGAGATCGTGATCGCCAACCGTACGACCGCCCGTGCCGAGCGACTCGTACAGATCCTGACCGAGCCCGGAAGCACGGGTGTAGCCGCGCGCGCGGTCGAGATGGTTGCCGTCGGCGACGAACTGACACGTGCCGACATCGTCGTCTCCTGCACCGGAGCCACCGGACTCGTCCTGACCGGCGAGGCCGTCGAGGCCGCGATGAAGGGCCGCACGGCCCCGCTCGCACTCCTCGACCTGGCCATGCCCCGCGACATCGACGCCGCCGCCCACCGCATGACGAACGTCCGGCTCGTCGACATCGAGTCGCTGGCGGACGCCTCCGCCGACGCCCCGATGGCCGCCGACGTCGACCAGGTGCGCGCGATCGTCTCCGACGAGGTGGCCGCCTTCGGCGCCGCCCAGCGCGCCGCGCACATCACCCCGACCGTGGTCGCCCTGCGCACCATGGCCGCCGATGTGGTCGCGGGCGAGGTCGCCCGGCTCGAGGGCCGGCTGCCCGACCTCGACGACAAGCAGCGCGCCGAGATCACCCAGACCGTGCGCCGGGTGGTCGACAAGCTCCTGCACGCGCCGACCGTGCGGGTCAAGCAGCTCGCCAGCGAGCCCGGCGGTGCCGGGTACGCCGACGCGCTGCGGACACTCTTCGACCTCGACCCGGAGACGGTCGCCTCCGTCTCCCGGGCCGACCTGAATGACGCCGACGTCAAGAACCGAGGGCGAGTATGACCGAGAGGGCACTGAGGCTCGGGACCAGGCGCAGCAAACTCGCCATGGCCCAGTCCGGGCACGTGGCCGACGCCGTGCGGCAGCTGACCGGCCGACCCGTCGAGCTCGTGGAGATCACGACGTACGGGGACGTCTCGCGTGAGCACCTCGCGCAGATCGGCGGTACGGGGGTGTTCGTCGCCGCACTGCGCGACGCGCTCCTGGCCGGTGAGGTGGACTTCGCCGTCCACTCCCTGAAGGACCTGCCGACCGCCCAGCACCCCGAGCTGGTCATCGCCGCGATTCCGCGCCGCGAGGACCCGCGCGACGTGCTGGTCGCCCGTGCCGGACTGACGCTCGACACGCTGCCGCAGGGCGCCAGGATCGGCACCGGTTCGCCGCGCCGGACGGCCCAGCTCAACGCGTACGCGCGCAGCCACGGGCTGACCATCGAGACCGTGCCGATCCGCGGGAACATCGACACCCGCGTCGGATACGTACGCAGTGGAGAGCTGGACGCGGTGGTTCTCGCCGCGGCCGGTCTCAACCGCATCGGCGGGACGGAGGAGCTCACCGGCTCCCTGTCGCTCGACCACCTGTCGGTCGACGCCGTCCTGCCCGCCCCCGGCCAGGGGGCACTGGCGATCGAGTGTGTGGCGTCCGACGCCGACCTCGTCGCCGCGCTCGCCGAGCTCGACGACCCGGACACCCGGGCCGCCGTGACCGCCGAGCGATCCCTGCTCGCCGCCCTGGAGGCCGGCTGCTCCGCACCCGTGGGTGCGCTGGCCGACCTGCTGACCGAGGATTCCGGCCGCGGGCAGATTGTCACTGAAATGCGCCTGCGCGGCGTCGTCGGTACCACCGACGGCTCGACGCTGGTGCAGCTGTCCACCACCGGTCCCGTACCCGCGTCGCACGACGAGGCGATGGCGCTCGGACGCGAACTCGCGGACGAGATGCTCGCCAAGGGTGCGGCCGGTCTTATGGGGGAGCGAGCACTTTGAGCCCCACCAGCCCGACCACCAGCCCCGCGTCCCCGGCCTTCTTCGGTCAAGGGAGCGTCACCTTCCTCGGCGCCGGACCAGGCGATCCAGGACTGCTGACCCTCCGGGCAGTCGAAGCCCTCGCCGGCGCGGACGTCCTGATCGCCGAGCCGGAGGTGCTCGAAGTCGTTCGCGGCCATGCGCGCGCGGGCGTGAGCACGCCTGAGCTGACGGTTGTTGACGAGGCGTCAACAACCGCCGGTGTCCCCGTGTTGAGGGATGCGACCAATCTTGTCATGGAGGCCGCGAGGGGCGGCAAGCGGGTCGTCCGTGCGGTGACCGGCGACCCCGGCCTCGACGGAAACGCAGGTCAGGAGATGCTGGCCTGCGCGTCCGAGGGCATCCCCTTCGAGGTCGTGCCCGGCGTGGCCACGGCGGTGGGCGTACCGGCGTACGCCGGTGTCCCGCTGCGCGACGCGCAGGGCACCGATGTGCGCTTCGTGGACGCCCGTACCGCCGACGACCGCTGCTGGACCGAGGTCGGTGCCTCGGACGGCACCGTCGTCGTGTCCACCTCGCTCGACTCGGTCGCCGCCGCGGCCGGTGAACTGGTGGCGGCAGGCCGTAAGCCGGACACCCCGCTCACCGTGACCATCGGCGGTACGACGACCCGGCAGCGGACCTGGACCGCGACGCTCGGCACGATCGCCCAGGTCTTCAAGCAGGGCAAGGTGCTCCCGTCGCCCGAGGGCCACCGGCCGGTCATAGCCGTGGTCGGCGAGCGCAGCGCCCCGGCGCAGCGGGACCAGCTGGCGTGGTTCGAGTCGAAGCCGCTGTTCGGCTGGCGAGTGCTCGTGCCGCGCACCAAGGAGCAGGCCGCGTCGCTCTCCGACCAGCTGCGTTCGTACGGCGCGGTGCCGCACGAGGTGCCGACGATCGCCGTCGAGCCGCCGCGGACGCCGCAGCAGATGGAGCGTGCGGTCAAGGGTCTGGTGACCGGCCGCTACGAGTGGATCGCCTTCACGTCGGTCAACGCGGTGAAGGCGGTGCGGGAGAAGTTCGAGGAGTACGGGCTCGACGCGCGGGCCTTCGCCGGGATCAAGGTCGCGGCGGTGGGCGAGCAGACGGCCGCGGCGCTGGTCGACTTCGGTGTGAAGCCGGACCTGGTGCCGAGCGGTGAGCAGTCGGCCGCGGGCCTTCTCGAGGACTGGCCGCCCTACGACCCGGTCTTCGACCCGATCGACCGTGTCTTCCTGCCGCGGGCTGACATCGCGACGGAGACGCTGGTCGCCGGTCTGATCGAGCTCGGTTGGGAGGTCGACGACGTGACCGCCTACCGGACGGTCCGGGCGTCGCCGCCGCCGGCGGACACGCGTGAGGCGATCAAGGGCGGCGGCTTCGACGCGGTGCTCTTCACCTCGTCGTCGACGGTGCGGAACCTGGTGGGTATCGCCGGGAAGCCGCACAACGTGACGGTCATCGCCTGTATCGGTCCCGCGACCGCGAAGACGGCGGAGGAGCACGGGCTGCGGGTGGACGTGCTCTCGCCTGAGCCGTCGGTGCACAAGCTCGCGGAGGCGCTGGCGGACTTCGGTCTGCGGCGGCGGGCGGCGGCGCTGGAGGCGGGCGATCCGGTGACGCGGCCGTCGGAGCGGAGGCCGGGGGCGCGGAGACGTCGGACGACGTAGTTCTGTGTTGCGCACGGGGTGCGGGGCCTTTCCGGGTCCCGCACCCCGTGCGTTTTGGGGCCTTGAGGTGGCCCCGCACCTGGTGCGTATTGCCCACAACGGAAGCGGGGTGGGAACAAGGTGTCGGTAAAGGCATTGGGTCCGCGGGCGTAGCCTCGGGGCATGAACTCGTACGGAACCTTTCCCGGGGCGCGGCCGCGGCGGCTGCGGACGACTCCTGCCATGCGGCGGATGGTGGCCGAGACGCGGCTCAGCCCGGCCGATCTGATCCTTCCCGCCTTCGTGCGCGAGGGGATCAGCGAGCCCCGGCCGATCACCGCCATGCCCGGGGTGGTGCAGCACTCGCGGGACACCCTGCGCAAGGCCGCCGTGGAGGCGCTGGAGGCCGGTGTCTCCGGGATCATGCTGTTCGGCGTGCCCGAGGACGAGAAGAAGGACGCAGCCGGCACCGCGGGCACGGACCCGGACGGGATTCTCCAGGTCGCGATCCGGGACGTGAAGGCCGAGGTCGGCGACGATCTGGTGATCATGTCCGATCTCTGCCTCGACGAGTACACCGACCACGGGCACTGCGGGGTCCTGGACGAGAGCGGGCGGGTCGACAACGACGCCACGCTGGAGCGTTACGCCGAGATGGCCCAGGTCCAGGCCGACGCCGGTGTCCATGTCGTCGGACCGTCCGGGATGATGGACGGCCAGGTCGGGGTGGTCCGGGACGCGCTGGACACCATCGGCAAGGAGGACGTGTCGATCCTCGCGTACACCGCGAAGTACTCCTCCGCCTTCTACGGGCCCTTCCGCGAGGCCGTCGGCTCGTCTCTCCAGGGCGACCGCAAGACCTATCAGCAGGATCCCGCCAACGTCCGTGAGTCGCTGCGTGAGTTGGCGCTGGACCTGGAGGAGGGCGCCGACATGGTGATGGTGAAGCCCGCGGGCCCCTACCTGGACGTGCTCGCGAAGGTCGCCGAAGCAGTGGACGTGCCCGTCGCCGCGTACCAGATCAGTGGTGAGTACGCGATGGTCGAGGCGGCCGCCGAGAAGGGCTGGATCGACCGCGACAAGGCCATCTTCGAGACGCTCACCGGGATCAGGCGCGCGGGCGCGCAGATGATCCTGACGTACTGGGCGACCGAGGTCGCGCAGAAGCTCAGCCGCGGAGTCTGACGGCTTCCCGGATCTCTCGCACGACGCCTCGATAGGGGCGGAACCGCAGGGCGGTTCCGCCCCCTTCGTCGTCATGGGCCGTGAGGACGTGGACGCGCTTGCCGTCCTCGCCGCGGTGGAAGTACTGGGCGACGCCGTCGTCGGAGCGGGTCGCGCTGAGGGTGCGTATGGGCGCCTCCCGGAGCCGGACCACGCGGTCGTGGGTGTAGCGGCCGGGCGGGCCCACCGTGGTCACGGCCTGTACGGAGGCGGCGATGGCCCGTTGGTTGGCCGGGTCGGCGGTGAAGGCGTAGTGGGCGGCCGAGTCCGTCCACTGGGCGTAGTTGAGGATCGTGCGGCCGTCCGAGCCCATCAGGCAGTGGCGGGAGAGGAACGCCTCCGGCAGCTCGGCCCCGGCCCAGGCGTCCACGACGGTGTCCATCACGAGCCGCTGACGCTCGGCGTCCTCCGTGTACCACTCGGCGATCAGGACGAGGCCGGCGTCCGGCCTGCCTAAGGCCGGGAAGTCGTCGGACTCCGCGAGTTTCGTCCCCGTCGAATCGTTAGTCATGACTAACAGTTTCCGGGGTGTCCGTCTTCCGTGCAAGCGATTAACGAGCCAGCATCTCCGCCAGCCGGGACAGGCCGTCCGCCGCGTGACCCTCGGCGATCGAGCGGTCCAGGAGGACCTGGAAGGGCTCGAAGAGCTCGGGGCTGACGCCCTGGGCCTTGTACGTGGCCACGAAGTTGGGGAAGGCCGACTGGTTCACCGCCAGACTGGAGACGTCGGTCAGGTGCTGTCCCGAGTCGACCGCCCGGGCGATCTCCGGGACGCCGCCGAGCATCGCCGTGACCCAGGGGACCAGGAGTTCGGCGTACTCCTCGGCGCCGATCTTCTCCGTGCGGACCAGGGCCAACGCCTGGACGACCCCGATGAACATCCCGTACATGCCGGTCAGCAGACCCAGGTCGTACAGGGCCGCGAGGCCGGGGTCGGCGCCGGTCCACCTGGTGCCGCCCAGCGCCGCGAGGGTCGCGCGGTGGGTCTCGTACGCCTGCTCGTCGCCGCTGTAGAAGACGTAGGCGTCCGGGCCCGCGATCATCTGCGGGACGGCCATGATGCCGCCGTCGACGTACCGGGCACCGACGCTCTCCGCCCGGGCGGAGAGGGTCCGGGCCTGCTCGGGCGTGCCGTTCGTGAGGTTGACCAGCGTCTTTCCTGCCACGGAGTCGCCGAGGACGGTGAAGAGCTCGTCGACGTTGTCGTTCGTCAGCAGGCACAGGACGACGAGCGGGCTCGCCGCCACCCCGGCCACGGGCGTGTCGGCGGGCAGGGCTCCCTGCGCGACCAGCGGGCCCGTCCTGGCCGGGGAACGGTTCCAGACGGTGACCGGGTGGCCCGCGTTCAGGAAGGCGCCGGCCAGGGCCGTGCCCATCATGCCCAGGCCGAGGACGGAGACGGGGGCGGAGGCGGCTGCCTGCGCGGTCGAGGAGGCGGTCGCGGACATGGGTGTGCTCCAGGGCTTGGAATCGGGGGTTCGAGCCGTCCTGCGGCTCGCTTTCGATCCTTCTCCGGGGCGGTTCGACCCACAAGTACCGACTTAATCGTCAGCTACGCACCGATTGGTAAGGATGCGCCGGGCGGCGCACCCTGGAAGTACCTCAGGAGGTGGTCCTCATGATGCACACGCTCGTGGGATGGCACGTCGAGATGGAGTTCCAGGAGGAGGGAGACCGGACGAGGGCGGCCGCCATGGTGCGGCTCGGTGACGGCACCGAGTTCCGCGCCCAGGGCAACGCCCACCGGCACCCGTCGGACCCTGAGCAGCTGCGGGTCGGCGAGGAGATCGCGGGCGCACGCGCGCTCATGGATCTCGCCTCGCAGCTGCTGCAGAAGGCGCACACGGAGATCGACGAGGTGTCGGGCAGGACGTCCCGTCCCATCAGCTGACAGCAGGTCAGTACATCGGCGGCGAGGGCGACGTGAGTGCGTCGCCCTCGCCGCCGATGCCGCGAGACCGGTCAGCTTCTGGTGATCAGGGTGATCACGATCGCGGTGCAGGTGATCAGGACTGCGACGGCTACGACGTCCGTCAGATGTCGGCTGGGCATGGACTCACCCTGAAGGGTGGGGTGATCGCGCGGCAACGGTCACGGGACAATGGGGGAAGCTGGAACGCGCGGACCTGCCGTGACCTGGGGAAATGACCGACCCCTGGAATGCGTTCCTGGGACGGTCGAGACGAGGGGAACGGGGCGGGTGGCAACGGAGGCGGATGGTTTCGCGGAGCTGGTGCGCGAGCTGAAGGAACGATCCGGGCTCAGCTATGGGGCGTTGGCGAAGAAGCTCCACGTCAGTACGTCGACGCTGCACCGGTACTGCAACGGTGACGCCGTACCGGCCGAGTTCGCCCCCGTGGAGAGACTGGCGCGGCTGTGCGGAGCCTCCCGCGACGAGATGATCGCGCTGCACCGTCACTGGATTCTGGCCGACGAGGCGCGTCGGCGGGGCAAGAACGGACCGACGGCTTCCGAGCCGCAGGGCCCGGCGGGAAGCCCGGTGGAAGCCGCGGGGGGATCCGGGGCGGAGGCCGCGCAGGGATCCGGCGCGGAGGCCACGGCGGCAGCTGCCTCCGAAGCCGCGCCGGACGCCGTGCCGGTTGCGGGGTCGGACGCCGGATCGGAGGCAGGGCCGGACGCCGTTGCGGTTGCCGGATCGGACGCCGGGCCGGAGGCCGGCTCTGGGTCGGGCTCGGGCCTGGACTCCGGCTCGGGCTCTGGTTCGGGCTCGGGCGCTGCGGACACCACCGTGATGCCCGCCGCGCCCGGGCCCGCTCCTGCCCTCGTCCCCGTGCCCGGCGCCGCGCCTGAGGTCGTCGTGACCGTGCAGGCGCATCCGCGGGCCTCCGGCGTCCCGGGTGCGTCCGCCCGCTCCCGCTCCCGCAAGCGGCTGCGGACGGCCGTCGCCGCGGCCGCCGTCGTCGCGCTCGCCGTGCCCGTGGCGTACGCCGTCAGCCGCCCCGACGACAAGGGCGCCGGCGACAAGAACGCCTCCGGACAGCACGCGGACGGAACCGTCGACCCGCCCGCGGCGAGCGTCTCCGCGCCCGTGACGGCCTCCGCATCGGGCTCCGGATCCCCGACCGCCACCACCACCCCGAGCGCGCCGGCGACCGCGTCCCGGGCGAACCCCTCCGCCCAGGCGACCCGCCAGGCGGTGGGCGACCCCGTGAGCGTGGGCATCAGCTCGTACAACTGGGCCGGGGCCTGCGGCCAGTACTACGCCCTCGGCCAGCCGCCCGGACAGGTCCCGCCCCCGCCCGCCCCGCAGGACAGCCGAGGCTGGGCGCGGGCGCTCGGCGGGGTCGACGGCGGCCATATGCAGCTCCAGCTCACCGCGACCGGCCGTACCGACGAAGCCACGGTGCTCACCGCCGTCCGCGTACGGGTCGTGGAGCGCGCGGCGCCCCTGGACCGGGCGGCGTACTTCATGGGCGACGGCTGTGGCGGCGGCATCACCCCTCAGGCCTTCGACATCGACCTCGACGCCCCGCACCCCACCGCGAAGCCGGTCGCCGGTCTCGACGGCGAACACCGGGTACCGGCCAAGGACTTCCCGTACAAGGTCTCCACCAGCGACCCCCAGGTGCTCAACCTCGACGTGCACACCGAGTCGTACGTCGTCTCCTGGTACCTGGAAGTGGAGTGGAGCAGCGGCGAACGGCACGGGAAGGCACGCGTCGACGACGGCGGGAAGCCGTTCCGCACGAGCGCGATCGAGGGGAAGAAGGAGTACCTCTACCGGCCCGACAAGGGCGAGTGGGCCGCCCCGCAGTGACCGATGACGAAGGCCCCGGCGCCGTACGGATACGGTGCCGGGGCCTTCGTCGTGCCGTGGCGTGTCGTCAGAGGCGCTCGGGCGTCCGGATGCCCAGCAGGGCCAGGCCCTGGTGGAGCGTGCGGGCCGTCAGGTCGCAGAGGAACAGTCGGTTCTCCGCGATCTCCTTCGGCGGCTCCGGCTTGATGACGGGGCACTGGTCGTAGAACGTCGTGTAGAGCGACGCCAGCTGGTACAGATACGCGGCCAGCTTGTGCGGGGCGTATTCCTCGGCGACCTCGGCCAGCGTCTCGCCGAACTGGTCCAGGTGCAGACCGAGCGCGCGCTCCGCCGGGGCCAGCTCCAGCTCGGGGTGGGCCACCGGGGTGAGCTCGCCCGCCTTGCCGAAGATCGACTTGATACGGGCGTACGCGTACTGGAGGTACACCGACGTGTCGCCGTTCAGCGACACCATCTGGTCCAGGTCGAACTTGTAGTCCCGCGCCGCGGACGTCGACAGGTCGGCGTACTTGACCGCGCCGATGCCGACGTACTGGCCGTTCTCGACGATCTCCGACTCGGTCAGACCCACCTTCTCGGCCTTCTCGCGGACGACCGCCGTCGCCCGGTCCACGGCCTCGTCCAGCAGGTCCACCAGCCTGACCGTCTCGCCCTCACGGGTCTTGAACGGCTTGCCGTCCTTGCCGAGCACCGTGCCGAACGCCAGCTGGACGGCCTTCACCTCGTCGTTCAGCCAGCCGGCCCGGCGGGCGGTCTCGAAGACCATCTTGAAGTGCAGGGACTGGCGGGCGTCGACCACGTACAGCAGGGTCGTCGCCTTCAGGTTCTGCACCCGGTCCCGGATCGCCGACAGGTCGGTCGCCGCGTAGCCGAAACCGCCGTCGGACTTCTGGACGATCAGCGGGGTCGGGTTGCCGTCCGGGCCCTTGACGTCGTCGAAGAACACGCACAGCGCGCCGTTGGAACGGACCGCGACGCCCGACTCCTCGAGGATCCGGCAGGTCTCCACCAGCATGTCGTTGTAGCCCGACTCGCCGACCACGTCCGGGTCGTTGATGTCCATGTCGAGCTTGTCGAAGACCGAGTAGAAGTAGATCTTCGACTCGTCGACGAACCGCTGCCACAGGGCACGCGTCTGCTCGTCACCGGCCTGGAGGTCCACGACCCGCGCACGCGCCCGGGTCTTGAACTCCTCGTCCGAGTCGAACAGCGCGCGCGAGGACTTGTAGAGCCGGTTGAGGTTGGACATGGCCTCCTCGCCGGAGACCTCCTCCTCGGACTTGTGGTCCAGCTCGTGCGGGTGCTCGATCAGGTACTGGATGAGCATGCCGAACTGGGTGCCCCAGTCGCCGATGTGGTGGCGACGGACCACCTTCTCGCCCGTGAACTCCAGGATCTCGACCATCGCGGCACCGATCACGGCGGAGCGGAGGTGGCCGACGTGCATCTCCTTGGCCACGTTCGGCTGCGCGTAGTCGATCACCGTCGTGCCGGCGTGCTCCCCGTAGGGCACGCCGAGGCGGTCGTCGGCGGCGCGGGCGGCGAGGGTCTTGATGATCGCCTCGTCGGTGATCGTGATGTTCAGGAAGCCGGGGCCCGAGACCTCGATCTCCTTCAGCACGTCGTTCGCCGGGATGCCGTCGACGACCTTCGTCGCCAGCTCACGCGGATTGCCCTTGAGCTGCTTGGCGAGGGCCAGGATGCCGTTGGCCTGGAAGTCGGCCCGGTCGCTTCGTCGCAGCAGCGGGTCGGCGGAACCGGCCTCCGGCAGTGCTGCCGAGAGACCTTCCGCGAGACGCTGCTGCACGGTCGAAGCGAGGGAAGGGACCGAGGCCATGAGCTTCCGTTCCTGTCGGTGGTTCAGTGGTGGGCTTTATCGCTTGTCAAGTGTCCCATGGGCGGGCAACGTGTTTTCTCCACCTGTGGACAACCTCGGAGTGGCCCCTTTCGTCTGGGAGAATGGCTGACGTAAGGCTGCAAGGCTTTCGAGGGAATCAAGGAAGAAGGACGTACCGACCGTGGCTCAGAGCAGCACCGAGACCGACTGGGTCTCCCGTTTCGCGGACGAGGTCATCGCCGAGTCGGAGCGACGTGCGCCTGGCAAACCGGTCGTCGTCGCCTCCGGACTCTCCCCCTCCGGCCCGATCCACCTGGGCAACCTCCGCGAGGTCATGACCCCGCACCTGGTCGCCGACGAGGTCCGCCGCCGTGGGTACGAGGTCCGGCACCTGATCTCCTGGGACGACTACGACCGGTACCGCAAGGTGCCGAACGGCGTCGCGGGCGTCGACGAGTCCTGGGCCGAGCACATCGGCAAGCCGCTGACCTCCGTCCCGGCCCCGGCCGGCTCGGCGCACGCGAACTGGGCCGAGCACTTCAAGGCCGCCATGGTCGAGTCGCTGGCCGAGCTGGGCGTCGAGTACGACCCGATCAGCCAGACGGAGCAGTACACGGCGGGCACCTACCGCGAGCAGATCCTGCACGCCATGAAGCACCGCGGTGACATCGACGCGATCCTCGACCAGTACCGGACGAAGAAGGCGCCGAAGAAGCAGTCGCAGAAGCCCCTCGACGAGGCCGAGCTGGAGGCCGAGGAGGGCTCCGGCGCGGCGAACGAGGACGACGGCTCCGGCGGCGCCGGGGGCTACTTCCCGTACAAGCCGTACTGCGGGCAGTGCGAGAAGGACCTGACGGCTGTCACGTCGTACGACGACGAGACCACCGAGCTGGCGTACACCTGCACGGCCTGCGGCTTCTCCGAGACCGTGAAGCTGAGCGAGTTCAACCGCGGCAAGCTGGTCTGGAAGGTCGACTGGCCGATGCGCTGGGCGTACGAGGGCGTGATCTTCGAGCCGTCGGGCGTCGACCACTCGTCGCCGGGTTCGTCCTTCGTCGTCGGCGGCCAGATCGTGCGCGAGGTGTTCGACGGCGTGCAGCCGATCGGCCCGATGTACGCGTTCGTGGGCATCAGCGGCATGGCGAAGATGTCGTCGTCGCGCGGTGGCGTGCCGACGCCCGCCGACGCGCTGAAGATCATGGAGGCGCCGCTGCTGCGCTGGCTGTACGCGCGCCGCAAGCCGAACCAGTCCTTCAAGATCGCCTTCGACCAGGAGATCCAGCGGCTCTACGACGAGTGGGACAAGCTGGAGGCCAAGGTCGCGGACGGCTCCGTGCTGCCGGCGGACGCGGCGGCGTACGCGCGTGCCGCCCGCACGGCCGCCGGTGAGCTGCCGCGCACGCCGCGGCCGCTGCCGTACCGGACGCTGGCCTCGGTCATGGACATCACGGCCGGCCACGACGAGCAGACCCTGCGGATCCTGACCGAGCTGGACCCGGAGAAGCCGGTCACCAGCCTGGACGAGGTCCGCCCGCGTCTGGACCGCGCCGAGAACTGGATCACCACCCAGGTCCCGGCCGACCAGCGCACGATCGTCCGCGACGAGCCGGACGCCGAGCTCCTCGGCTCGCTCGACGACCAGGGCCGTGAATCCCTGCGCCTCCTCCTGGAGGGCCTGGACACGCACTGGTCCCTGGACGGCCTGACCACGCTCGTCTACGGCGTCCCGAAGGTCATGGCCGGCCTCGACCCCGAGGCCAAGCCGACCCCGGAGCTGAAGGTCGCCCAGCGCTCGTTCTTCGCCCTGCTCTACAAGCTCCTCGTCAGCCGCGAGACAGGCCC
>NZ_JBHTTQ010000045.1:0-30356 GCF_042794475.1 Streptomyces sp. NPDC056527 | reverse complement strand
TCGCCTGCCGACGCTGCTGCTGGCGGTGGGCGCGGACCGGGTGCGCAAGCTGCTGGGCGCGTAGCGGTACGGAGATCGGTCGGGGCCGCCACCGGGTTCGGTGGCGGCCCTTCGCCGTGTTGGGCACGGGTGCGGGCGATCGGCGGACGGAGTCCGGCGCAGCCGTCCGAAGCCCGGGAGGCCCCTTGGGGCCGAGCGGTGCGAGGGCGGCGTGAAGAGGGGGTCGGGCCCTCGCCTGCCGACGCTGCTGCTGGCGGTGGGCGCGGACCGGGTGCGCAAGCTGCTGGGCGCGTAGCGGTACGGAGATCGGTCGGGGCCGCCACCGGATTCGGTGGCGGCCCTTCGCCGTGGGTGCCTCCGGTGGGGGTTCTCCATCCTTGGGACTAGAGCGGTTTCCGACGTGGGCACGACGAAAGCCGGGATCCCGCGGGAGACCGTGGAGGCATGAAGAACGAAGTCATCGCAGTCATCGGATGGATCACCCTCGTGCAGGGCGCACTCGGCGCAGGCGGGCAGATCTTCGGGGACAACGCCTGGGGACTGCTCCAGAAGTGGTGGGACATCCCCACCGCCGGCTACGTCGTCCTCGCCCTCGCCGGGATGGCACTCGCCCTGTGGGGCGAGTCGGCCAAGAAGCGGGCCAAGGCCTGAGCCCTGACCCACCCGCCGGTCACGGGATGTGGTTCTCCGCCATCTCCCGCTCGATACGGTGCCGCAGCTGCGGAGTCAGCTCCCGCAGGATCGACGCACTGCGCGGGTGCTGCACCCCGTACATGTCACTGAGCCATATGTCGAGCTGCTCGGCGTTGGGGAAGTCCTGCCGCTCCTCGACGTAGTCCCACATCGCCTTGTAGGCCGCCTCGGAGAACTCGTCCGCGGGCGGCTCCGGCTCCACGAACTCCGGCTCCACGAACTCCGGGTACTCCTCGAACTGCTCCGGACCCTGCTCCTGGCGCGGCCCGGGGATCATCACGTCCTCCGGACCCTGCGGCACCGCCACCGGCGTCGGCTCCAGACCCTCCACGTACTGGGGGGCGAAGGCCGTCTCGTGCGCCTCCGGCGGCAGGGCCTGCGCCTGGAACCACGGGCTCTCGTGGTTCGCGGGCAGCTCCGGACCGACCGGGCCCTGACCTTGGCCCTGACCCTGGGGAAGCTGCGGCTGCGGCTGCGGGGCGAGCTGGACCGGCGGCTGAACCGCCTGCAACGGCTGCGGCTGCGCCGTCGTCGGCTGCGCCGGGATCAGCGCCGGCTCGACACCGGCCGCCGCGAGCCCCGCCGCCGCCGTCTCCGCCAACGGCACTCCGAACTTCGCCAGCCGCAGCGGCATCAGCGCCTCCACCGGCGCCTTCCGCCGCCACGCCCGCCCGAAGCGCGCCTGGAGCCGGGCCTGGTAGATCAGCCGGTCCTGCTCCAGCTTGATGACCTGCTCGTACGAGCGCAGCTCCCACAGCTTCATCCGCCGCCACAGCCGGAACGTCGGTATCGGGGACAGCAGCCAACGGGTGAGCCGCACGCCCTCCATGTGCTTGTCGGCCGTGATGTCGGCGATCCGGCCCACGGCGTGGCGGGCCGCCTCCACGGCGACCACGAACAGCACCGGGATGACCGCGTGCATGCCCACACCCAGCGGGTCCGGCCATGCGGCAGCGCCGTTGAACGCGATCGTCGCCGCGGTCAGTACCCACGCCGTCTGCCGGAGCAGGGGGAACGGGATCCGGATCCAGGTCAGCAGCAGGTCCAGTGCGAGGAGCACACAGATGCCGGCGTCGATGCCGATGGGGAAGAAGTAGGAGAAGTTGCCGAAGCCCTTCTCGACGGCGAGCTCGCGCACAGCGGCGTACGAACCCGCGAAACCGATACCGGCGATGATCACCGCACCGGCGATCACCACGCCGATCAGTATCTTGTGCGTGCGTGTCAGCTGCACCGCGGCCACCCGCGATCCCCTCCCGTCAATCCACATCTCGCGGGCACAGCGTGGCACATGCGCGAGGAGCCCGGCCCCCGGGGGAGGGACGGGCTCCTCGAAAACATGCGCAAATATGGGTGTTCGCGACGTGCGGCAGGTGTGCTGCCGCGTGTTTGTTACCTGCCCGTGGCGGCGACCGCCGCGACGGCCTCCTTCGCGGCCTTCACGGCGCCGTCCATCACGACCTTGTCGGTGGGAGCGGCAGCACCCGCGTAACCGGCGCCGTTGTACGTCAGCAGCACCAGCACGTTGCCGGTCCGGGCCACGACCGAGGCGTACTTGAAGTCCTCGCCCGTCTTCTTCAGGTCGTACGCGACGGCCTTCGACTGCTCACCGACACCCGGCGCGTCCGTGGTGCGCAGCTTCTGCGCGCCCTCGGTCGCCTGGAGCTTGGCCAGCTCCTTGGCGAAGTTCTCCTGGGCCCGCTCCTGGCCGCTGCCGAGCGCGGCGTCCGACTCGTAGCGGTAGAAGGACACGTCGAGCCAGCGGTAGTGCGAGCCCTTCACGCCCTTGTCGTCGAGACCGTTCCACGAGCAGCCACCGCGACTCGAGGTGTCGCTGGAGGTGGCGGTCGTACCGTTCTTCGCCTTCGCCTTGGGCACCAGGCTCGCGGTCGTCTTCGCGGAGATCGACTTGCACACCTCGGGAAGCTTCGAGAACTTCGCGGGCTCGACCGTCTTCGTCGACTGCTGGGCGCCCGGAGTGGCGGACGCCGAGCCCTTGCCCTTGTCCGGGGTGCCCGAACCGCTGTCGGAGTCCGAGGAGCAGCCGGCGACGACGAGCATCACCGGGACGGCTGCGCAGGCGAGTATGCGGGTGAGTCGCGGGGCTGATCGGTGCATGGTTCCTTCAGTCGCTTGTCGTACGGTCCGGCCGGCGGCCACGGTACGCCGACACGTTACGTGCTCGCGATGGGCCCGCGACGGGCACACGGAGCGGCTCCGGGCGGCTACTCCTCCAGTCGTTCGGCGAGCAGCCGGGCCAGATTCCGGGCCTTTTCCTGCAGTTCCTGGCTGTCCGGGGGCTCCACGGAGTCGCTCGCCTGCTCCACGTACTCGACCGTCACGATCACATTGGATGTGCGGAACACCACGCTGACGGTGCGGTGCCGACCGCTCGGACCGCCGGTGCTGAGGACGTCGTCGAGGAACGCGACCTGGCCGAGACCCTCCAGGACCCGGGGCTCCAGACCGGTGGTGGGGGCGACGGTCGGGGTGGGGGTCGGGTCGGCGGAACCGGAGGGGACGTCGGTGGGGGTGGTGGCAGCCGTGGCGCCGGCGCTGCCGGTGGGGCTCGCCGGGGTCTGCGGTGCCTGGGTGGCCTTCGGGGGCTCCGGGAGGTCCGCCGCGATCTGCTTGCCCGAGAACACCGCCTGCGCGCGGTCGTCGTCGCTGACGGCGGAGTCGTACGACACCACCCGCTCGATGTCGAGGCGCAGCCGGTGCGAGGCGTCGGGGGTGTCGGCCTTCCAGCTGCAGCCGACCCGGCGGTCGGTGTCGTAGGTGACGGCGGCCGTGCCGCGGTACGCCTGGTCGCGGTCCTTCTCGGGGAGCTGGGCGGCGCCGGGGAGCAGGTCCTTGAGCGTGGCCTGCGGGACGGAGCCGCAGGGTTCGAAGAGGGTGCGGTAGCGGCCGGGAGGTGCGGGGGCGGCGGCGGGGCCTGCCTTGGAGTCGACGGCGTCCACGCCGGTGCCGCCGCCCGAGGAGCATCCGGTGAGGCCCAAGGCGAGCGCCGCCGCCAACGCTGTCAGACCGGGTACGTACGCCTGTCGCTGCACGCTCCCAGGCTCCCTTCTCCCGAAGACTTCCCCGAAAACTGTTTGCCGCCGGAGACCGGTGGGTGGACACAATGTCTATCGCACGCGCTGCCGTTGATGCCGGTCCGTTGTCACCTGTACGGGCCTTGGAGCCGGTTTTTGCGTTATCAGGCTTTTTGGGGGAATCGAGGAAGTATGTCGTATGTAGAGGTACCGGGCGCGAAGGTGCCCATCCGGATGTGGGCCGATCCTTCCACGGTGGAGGGCGGCGCGATGCAGCAGCTCCAGAACGTGGCCACACTGCCGTGGATCAAGGGTCTGGCCGTGATGCCGGACGTGCATTACGGCAAGGGCGCGACGGTCGGCTCGGTGATCGCGATGCACGGCGCGGTCTGTCCGGCGGCGGTCGGTGTGGACATCGGCTGCGGGATGTCGGCGGTCAGGACGTCGCTGACGGCGAACGACCTGCCGGGTGACCTCTCGCGACTGCGGTCGAAGATCGAGCAGGCGATTCCGGTGGGGCGTGGGATGCACCGGGACGAGGTGGATCCCAAGCGGCTGTTCCAGTTCCCGACGGCGGGATGGGACGACTTCTGGTCGCGCTTCGATGGGATCGCGGAATCGGTCAAGTTCCGTCATGAGCGCGCCCAGAAGCAGATGGGAACGCTCGGGTCAGGCAACCACTTCATCGAATTCTGTCTCGACGAGTCGGGTGCGGTCTGGCTGATGCTGCACTCCGGGTCGCGGAACATCGGCAAGGAGCTCGCCGAGTACCACATCGGCGAGGCGCAGAAGCTGCCGCACAACCAGGGGCTCGTGGACCGGGACCTCGCGGTCTTCGTCGCGGACACCCCGCAGATGCAGGCCTACCGGAACGACCTCTTCTGGGCGCAGGAGTACGCGAAGTACAACCGCGCGATCATGATGGCGCTCTTCCAGGAGGTCGTCCGGCGGGAGTTCCGCAAGGCGAAGGTGACCTTCGATCCGGTCATCTCCTGCCACCACAACTACGTGGCGGAGGAGCGGTACGAGGGCATGGACCTGCTCGTCACCCGTAAGGGCGCGATCCGGGCCGGCTCCGGGGACTTCGGGATCATCCCGGGATCCATGGGCACCGGTTCGTACATCGTGAAGGGGCTCGGCAACGAGGCGTCCTTCAACTCCGCCTCGCACGGCGCCGGCCGGAAGATGAGCCGGAGCGCGGCGAAGCGGCGCTTCTCGACGCGGGACCTGGAGGAGCAGACGCGGGGCGTGGAGTGCCGTAAGGACTCCGGTGTCGTGGACGAGATCCCGGGTGCGTACAAGCCGATCGAGAAGGTCATCGATCAGCAGCGGGATCTGGTCGAGGTCGTCGCGAAGCTGAAGCAGGTCATCTGCGTGAAGGGCTGAGGGACGTACGAGGAGGGGCCGGCGCCATGGCGTCGGCCCCTCCTCGTCTGTGCGTCCGATCGGCCGGCTGTGCCGGTCGGTGACCGCTCTCCGCGGTTACAGCTCGCGGTGGACCTTGGTGTTCGAGGCCTGGGCGCGGGGGCGGACGACCAGGAGGTCGATGTTGACGTGCGGGGGGCGGGTGCAGGCCCAGGTGATGGTGTCGGCGACGTCGTCGGCGGTGAGGGGTTCGGCCACGCCCGCGTAGACCTTGGCGGCCTTCTCGGTGTCGCCGCGGAAGCGGGTGGTCGCGAACTCGTCCGTCTTCACCATGCCGGGGGCGATCTCGATGACGCGGACGGGGGTGCCGACGATCTCCAGGCGGAGGGTTTCGGCGAGGACGCGGGCGCCGTTCTTGGCGGCGACGTAGCCGGCGCCGCCTTCGTAGGTGGAGTGGCCCGCGGTGGAGGAGAGGACGACGACCGTGCCGTCGCCGCTGGCGGTGAGGGCGGGGAGCAGGGCCTGGGTGATGTTGAGGGTGCCGATGACGTTGACCTCGTACATCTGGCGCCAGTCGTCCGGGTCGCCGGTGGCGACGGGGTCCGCGCCGAGGGCGCCGCCCGCGTTGTTGACGAGGACGGCGATCGTGCGGAAGGCGGTCGCGAAGGTCTGGACGGCCTCGCGGTCGGTGACGTCGAGGGCGTACGCGGTCGCCTGGTGGCCGGCCTCGACGATCTCGGCGGCGAGCGCCTCGATGCGGTCCTTGCGGCGGGCGGTGAGGACCACGCGGTAGCCGGCGGCGGCGAGCTGCCTGGCCGTCGCGGCGCCGATACCGCTGCTCGCTCCGGTGACGACGGCGATGGGGGTACCGGCGGCAGTCATGACGTGCTCCTCGCGCGTGTGGTCGATTGTGTCGATCGCGTGGCCAGGATAGGTGGCCGGTCGATGTCAGCGGGCGCGCGGGGCGTACATGATCACGGCCATGCCGGCGATGCAGATCAGGGCGCCGACGACGTCCCAGCGGTCGGGGCGGTAGCCGTCGGCGACCATGCCCCAGGCGAGGGATCCGGCGACGAACACCCCGCCGTAGGCGGCCAGGATCCGGCCGAACTCGGCGTCGGGCTGGAGGGTGGCCACGAATCCGTAGACGCCGAGGGCGAGGACTCCGGCGCCGATCCAGATCCAGCCGCGATGCTCGCGGACGCCCTGCCAGACGAGCCACGCTCCACCGATCTCGAACAGGGCGGCGACGACGAACAGGGCGGCGGAGCGGGCGATCACCATGCGGCTCAGGGTGCCATGGGGCGGAGGGTGACCCGGGGACACGCGGGCTGATGATTAGTCAGAGTATATGGGTGGTTGTCGGTATCTTCGGGGCATGAGTGTGATGCGCAAGGCCCTGCTCGGGGTGGCTCTGGCGGCCGCGGTGGTGCTCGGTGCGGGCGAGAGCGCCCGGGCCGTCGGGCATGAGGCCGATCTGGCCCACCATGGTCATGTCTCCCTGTGGCAGGGCCGGGTCGGTGTCCTGCTGGTGAGCGAGAACCACGGGCCGTCGGACGTGTCCCAGGCGACCGTGCGGCTCTCCTTCTCCGTACCGCTGGCCGGTGGGCAGACGCTGCCTCCGACCTGTCTGTGGGGGAGCGACCGGGTGGTGATCTGCCGGACGGGTGCGCTTCGGGCGGCCGGGGCGGTCGACGCGCTGGCTCTCGACCTGCGGACGGCGGGCGCTCCGGACGAGATGACGGTGGACATCGGCACCCTGTGGAGCGACGGTGCCGCCGACGACAACCCGAGGAACGACCGGCATCGCGTCCTGGTCCTGGCCACCGGCGACCCGTACGTCTTCTGACCGGTCAGAAGCTGTAGCCGTCGGGACGGACCAGGAGTGTCGTGCGGCGGGTGGGGTCGGCCCAGGTCGCCCGTACGAGCCGGTCCGGGGCGGTGGGGGAGACCGGTAGTCCGGGTGTCGTTCCCTCGGGGGCGATCAGGACGAACTCGCCCTTGCGCAGCAGCTCGTAGAGCCTGCCCTCGCGCAGCTTCAGGTCGGGGACGCGCCGGGTCGCCCGGCCGTAGGAGATGCCGAGCCCGCTGATCATGCCGAGGGCCTTGGCCGAGGCGGCGGGGACGGTGCCGAGGATCCGTGCGGCGAGTGCGCGCGCTGTGCGCTGGAGCGGGCCGCGAGCCATGGCGAGCCGGACGATGGCACCGCTGCTGCGGAGCACCATGGCGCCGACGGGGTGGCGCTCGGACTGGTAGCTGTCGAGGAGGGCCTCGGGGTCGGGGGCGTCGCCGCGCAGGACGGCGGCGAGCTTCCAGGAGAGGTTGGCGGCGTCCTGGAGACCGGTGTTCATGCCCTGGCCGCCGGCGGGGGAGTGGACGTGGGCGGCGTCTCCGGCGAGGAAGACGCGGCCGACGCGGTAGGACGGGGCCTGGCGTTCGTCGCTGTGGAAGCGGGAGATCCAGCGGGCGTCGTGCATTCCGTAGTCGCTGCCGAGTGCGCGGCGGGCGATGGAGCGCACCTCCTCGAGCTCGACGGGCTCGCTGTCGGGGGCTTGGCGGGTGCGGTCCCAGCCCATGACGCGGTACCAGCCGTCGCCGAAGGGGGCGATGAAGGCGAAGGCGTCCCCGACGCCGTTGACCGTGAGCAGCCCTTCGGGTTTCTCGGCGAGGCGGACGTCGGCGAGGACGATGGAGCGGATCACCGAGGCGCCGGGGAAGGGCAGGCCGAGGGCTGTCCGTACGGCGCTGCGCACGCCGTCGGTGCCGACGAGGTAGCGCGCGCGGAGGGTGAGGGGTGTGCCGTCGGGGTCGGTGAGTTCGGCGGTGACGTGATCGCCGTCCTGGCTCAGTCCGCGCAGTTCCGTTCCGTACCGGAAGTCCACACCTGTGGACAGTGCGCGCCGTTCGAGGAGTCGCTCGACCTCGTACTGGGGAGTGATGAGGAGGTACGGGAAGCGGGAGCGGAGCCGGGTCAGGTCGAGCGAGAGGCGGCGGAAGAGCCGCAGCTCGGTGATGGGGGTGCCGGTGGCGACCAGCTCGTCGGCGAGGCCGCGGGCGTCGAGCTGCTCCAGGGTGCGGGCGTGCACTCCGAAGGCGCGGGTCATGTTGCTGATGCCGTGCGGGCGGCGCTCGACGACGGTGACGCGCAGGCCCGCGGCGGCGAGGTCGCCGGCGAGCAGCATTCCGGTGGGGCCCGCGCCTACGACGAGTACGTCCGCGTCCAAGTGGTTCATGGCTCACTCCTTTGACCGAAGGTGGTGCCCACGACCGTTGGCCAACATCTGTTGGTCAACGCTTGTTGGCAACGGTAGGCCCGCGCTCGATGGACTGTCAACACCTGTTGGCCTACAGTTGTTGGCATGACGACCGCACGTCGCTCCGACACCACCCGCGCCGCGATCCTCGAAGCCGCCCGCGAACGCTTCGCCTCCGACGGCTACGAGCGAGCCACCATCCGCGCCATCGCCCGCGACGCGGGAATCGATCCGTCGATGGTGATGCGCTACTACGGCAGCAAGGAGGGGCTGTTCACCGCGGCGTCCGACTTCGAGCTGAAGCTTCCCGAGCTCACCGCTTTGCCGTCCCGGCACATCGGCGCGGTCCTGGTCACTCACTTCCTCGACCGCTGGGAGCGCGACGAGGTCCTGACCGCGCTCCTGCGCGTCGGTGTCACCAACCCCGCCGGCGCGGAGCGGATGCAGGCGATCTTCGCGGGGCAGCTCGGTCCGATCACCCGCGGTGTCTGCCCCGACCCCGCCGAGGCGCCGCGCCGTGCCGCGCTGGTCGCCTCGCAGATCCTCGGCATGGCCCTCGCCCGTTACGTGCTGCGGCTGGGGCCCGCGGTGGAGATGTCCAGGGACGAGGTCGTCGCCTGGCTGGGGCCGACCGTCCAGCGCTATCTGACGGCCCCGGAGCCGTAGATCGCGGGATGCCGCTTCGTACAATCCCTGCATGACGCAGAAGAGCTCCGCCCGGCGGGACGGCCTGATGGCCGAGCTGTACGGCGAGGCCCGCCACTACATGGCCGCGTACGCGCTGTTCAACCAGGCCGTCGCCGACCGTCTGGGGCTCCATCCGACGGACGTGCAGTGCCTGAACCTGCTCTCCCTTGAGTCCGCCCCCGTCACCACCGGCCGGATCGCCGAGCTGACCGGGCTGACCACCGGCTCCGCGACCCGGCTCGTCGACCGGCTGGAGCGGGCCGGCTACGTCACGCGCGAGCGGGACGCCGAGGACAGGCGGCGCGTACTCGTCGCCGCCGTTCCGGAGCGGATGGCGGAGCTGGGCGCGTTCTGGCGGCGGCTCAACGCGGCCTGGGGCACGATGTTCGACGCCTACAGCGATGCCGAGGTCGCCCTGCTCATCGCCCATATGCGGCGGACCGTCGAGCTCAGCGCGCAGCAGGTCGAGCGACTGCGCAAGGGCGAGATCGGCTGACCTCGCGGGCCGGCCGGCCGGGTCGCGGGGGCCGGGCGCCGTGTCTCCGGACCGTCAGGCCGGGCCAGGCGGCCAGGCGCCCGATCCGACCGTGCCGCCCGGCCGGACGCCCGGTCGGATCAGCGGGTCGCCGCGCCGCCGAACTCGCGCAGCGCGTCGGTGACGATCGCCTCCAGGCGGGCGTGGTGGGCGCCCCGCCAGTACACCCGCTCGCACTCCGTGCACCGAGCGAAGACGTCGTACGTCTTCTCCGTGCCGTGCTCCAGCCGCTCGCGCACCGAGTCCTTGTCGGCGTCCGTGAGCTGCCCGTTGCAGGCGGTGCAGCGGGTCCAGGGCGCCAGGACGGGCGCGAACCGCTCCAGTACGTCACGGAGTTGGTCCTCGGGCCGGTCGCTGTACACGTAGGCACCGGCCCACAACTCCCGGCGCCGCAGCAGCCCGCGATCCCGGGAGAGCATCACGCGCCGCTCCTTCGCCGACAGCGCGGCCAGGGCGGGGTCGCCGATGTCCTCGCTCTCGTACGCCGCGTCCACCCCGAGCAGCCGCAACCGCCGGGCCAGCGTGCCCAGATGTACGTCGAGGAGGAACCGGAGCGGCGCCCCGGGGACCTGCGTCGGACGCTCCACGCCCTCGACCTCGACCGTCTCGCCCGCCGAGGGGATGTGGGAGACCTCCACCGGACGTCCGTCCACGAGCAGCCGTCCGACCTCGGTCAGCGGAACGCCCAACGACTCCACGACATGGCCGAGCGTCGAGGCGCCGTCCGTCGCCACGGCGGTGCGCCCCGGGCGGCGATCCGCCGAGACGAAGAGCCGCAGGTCGGGGGCGAAGCTGATCTGGATCTCCGGTCCGTTCACGGGGACAGGATGTCACCGCGCGGCGCCGGGCGGCCAGGGATTTCGACCGCGACGGGGCGGGGGCGGGTTTCGGCCCGGGCTCCGGCGCGGCCCCGGCCCGGGCCTTGGCCCCCGGCCCGGGCTCCGGCGCGGCCCCGGCCCGGGCCTCGGTTGCCCGGTCCGGGCCTCGGCCCCCGGTCCGGGCCTCGGTTGCCCGCTGCGGTCCCGGGTTCTCGTTCCCGGCTTCGGCTCGGGCCCAGCCCTGGCTTCGGTCTCAGTCCCGGCTCCGGTCTCAGCCCCCGGCTCCAGTCCGCTGCGGTCCTTACGGGCGGAAGGCGTCCGCGTGGTCCGCGGCCCACTGGGCGAAGGTGCGGGCCGGGTGTCCGGTGAGGTCCTCGACCGTCCGCGTCAGTGTGACCGGTCGGCCGTCGTGCGAGGACCAGTAGGAGAGCAGGGCGTCGGCGAACGTCTCCGGTATGTAGCCGGCGACCGACTCCTTCCAATGCCCGGGTGTGACGGCGGCGGTGGTGGCCGCGCAGCCCGTCACCTCGGCGAGTATCGCCAGTTGCTCGGTGAAGTCGAGCGACTCGGGGCCGGTCAGCAGATACGAGGAGCCGCGCAGAGCGGGCCGGGTCAGCACCGCGAACGCGGCCTCGGCGACGTCCTTCTCGTGGATCGGGTCACCGTGCGACCCGGGGTACGGAAGCTCCACCGCGCGTGCGGACTTGATCGCCCGCGACCACTGCAGGGCGTTCGTCGCGAAAGCGCCCGGCTGGATGTGGGTCGCCTCGAAGGCGCCGTCGGCCGCCGCGGCCGCGAGTGCACGTTCGACGGCCAGGTGCGAGGCGGCGATCGGGTTCTCGGCGGCGTCGGGGGCGAGGACGGAGCTGGAGGAGAGCAGGGCTATGTGCTGGACGCCGGCGGCCCGGGCCTGCGAGACGAAGGAGTCGATGTGCGCGGGCTCGGCGTACAGGAAGACGGAGTCGACGCCGTCGAGGGCGGTCTCGAAGTCTGTCGGGTCGGAGAGATCGCAGCGGACGGTGTCGATGCCGTCGGGTGGGGAGAGGTCCGCGGGGTTCTTGGACGCGGCTCTGGCCTTGATGCCGGCGCCGTGGAGCAGTTCGAGGAGGGCGGAGCCCACGCGGCCGCGGCTTCCGGTGACGAGGACGGTCATGACTGGGGTCCCTTCGGTGAGGCGGCCCTCGCGCAGTCGATTGCGTAAGGAAGAATCTGTGTCACGCAGATAACTATCCGCGAGCGTTCCTCACTCGTCAACCCTGATAAGACCCCGACGGCCCCGATCAGGGCCGACGCCTGGGATACCGTCACCGCCATGAAGATCATCGACCTCGAGCCCGGTGACGCGCGCCTGGAAGCCGACATGCTGCCCGTCCTGCGCGAGCTGCGGCCGCACCTCACGCCCGAGCTCTTCCACGAGATCCACCGCAACGGCCGGCCGCAGGGCCTGAGCTTCAGCGCGGCCTACGGCGATGACGGCACCTGCGTGGGCGCCGCCGGCTGGCGGATCATCGACAACACCAGCTCGATCCGGAAGCTCTACGTCGACGACCTGGTCACCGCCGCCACCGCGCGCTCCACCGGCGTCGGCCACGCGCTCCTGGCCCACCTGGAGCGGCGCGCACGAGCCGCCGGCTGCCACGAGCTCAACCTGGACTCCGGCACCCACCGCACCGGAGCCCACCGCTTCTACCTGCGTGAACGCCTCGACATCGTGGCCTTCCACTTCACCAAGTCGCTGACCACGGACGGCGCGGAGGGCTAGAGAGGGCCAGGAGAGGGCTGGAGAGGCCAGGAGAACGCTGGGGGAAGGCCGTCGGCGGGGCGGCCGAGGGTCAGGACGCCTCCAGGTCCAGGCGCCAGTCGTTGCAGCGCAGCGGATGGCCGGGCGGGTACTCGAAGTCACGCGCCCCGAGCGATTCGAAGCCGGCCTTCCGGCACACCGCGTTCGACGGCCCGTTGTCCTTCGAGGGGAAGGCATGCAGGAAGCGGTGCGAGCGCTCGGCCCGGGCCAGCTCGGCGACCGCGCGCGTGGCCGCGGTCGCGACGCCCCGACCCTGGAACCCGGGCAGTACCGTCCAGCCCGTCTCGTAGACCGGCTTCCCGTCCAGCGTCTGCTCCCAGAAGCCGATGCCGCCGACCGCGACCTCCTCGGGGAGCAGCACGATCCGGAACATGCGGCCCGCGCTCGTACCCACGGCGCTCAGATCCACATAGCGCCGATGCCGCTTGACCAGCGCCTCCTCGGTCTCGGGGCCGCCGAGGTGCTCCATCAACTCGGGTGCGTTCATGCCCCGCAGCAGCCCGAAGTCGTCCTCGGACCAGGGCTCCAGACGCACAGACGAAGCGGACGGAGCGGGCGACGGCGACGAGGCGGTCGGGGTGTCGGCATCCATGCCCGCACTGTAGGTCAGGGGTCGGACACCTGGCGGGCGTACGCGGTCGGCGGTACCCCGACCGTCGCCGTGAAGTCCCGTACGAGATGGGCCTGATCGCTGTACCCGAGCTCGGCGGCGAGCCCGGCCCAGTCCGGGGGCTCCTGAGCCCCCGCGGCCTCGGCGCGCTCCAGGGCCTCGTGGATGCGGTAGCGCAGGATGACCCATTTCGGTCCGACACCGACGCAGTTGGAGAACAGCCGCTGGAGCGAACGGCTCGACAGGCCCTCCACGCGTGCCAGTTCGGACACCCGACGGATCGTGCGGTCCGTACGGACCAGGTCCACCAGCGCCATGGCCTGCGCCGCCTGCGGATCGGGCGTGGGGCCACGGGCCAGCAGGAAGGCGTCGAGTGCCGCCACGCGCGCGTGGTCGGTCTCCGGGGCGAGTACGGCCTCCACGGAGGCGTCGTCGGCGTCCGTGAACACCTCGTCGAGCGGGACCCGGCGGCCCGTCCACTCCGACACCGGCCACCCGGGCGCGAACGGCCGGAAGCCGCCCGGTCGGAACTGCACTCCGCAGACCCGGCCGACACCCGTGAGCTTCTTCGTGAACAGTTCGAGCCCGATCCCGGCGACCTCCCCGAAGGTGATCTCCCGGTCGTCGCCCTCGTACCGCTGGAAGACGACGTTCACGGACGGGTGGGGGACGACATGGCTGGCGTACGGCTCGGAGAGCTCCCAGTCGATGAACCAGTAGTGCTCCAGATATGGGCGAAGCTCCGGCGCGGGCTCGTGACGGCGGAAGCGGACGCGGGCGAGGAGTTCGTCGGGGTCGACGATGCCCCGGGTGTCACGGCGCGGACCGGAGGGAGCCATGCCACCCAGCGTAGGTGCCGACCTGCCGGTGTCGTGTTTCTTCAAGACCTTCCGGGGCAGGATCGCCTAGCGTCACTTCATGACGAACCGTACGCAACCCATCAGTGAGCTGCTCGGTACCGCCGCCACCCAGGCCGCCCCCGTCGTGCGCGGTATCACCGACGACAGCTTCGCCGCGCCCACGCCGTGCTCCGAGTACGACGTGCGCGCCCTGCTCAACCACCTCTTCCAGGTCGTCGTGAACTTCCAGGCCCTGGCGGCCAAGCAGCCCGCCGACTTCTCCACGACCCCCGACTGTCTGAGCGAGCCCGACTGGCGCGCCCGCTTCGAGACCGAGACGGCGAAGCTCGTCGCGGCCTGGGCGGCGCCCGGTGCGGAGGAGGGCACCTCGGCGGGAATGGGGCTGCCGTCCCGCACCGTCGGATCGATGGCCCTGCTCGACCTGACCGTGCACGTGTGGGACCTCGCCCAGGCCACCGGCCGGTCCTTCGAGCCGGACCCGGCCGTCGTGGAGAACCTGTGGGAACTGGTGGAGCGGATGGCTCCGACGGCCCGGAAGATGAACGTCTTCGGAGAGGCGGTGGAGCCGCCGGAGGGCGCCTCATCGTTCGAGCTCCTGCTCGCTGCGACCGGACGGAACCCGCGCGACTGGGCGCCCGCGGCCGAGTGACCGTGGCCGTGCCCGTCGAGTGAGCGTGGCCGTGGCCGTGGCCACGCGGCCGTATCCGCCCCCGACCCTCGGGCAGGCCGGACCAGCCCGTTCGCGTACGCCGCCTCCCGCGTCTCTCGACTACGGCCCCGCCCGGTCTACCGCAAGCGGCCGGCGGAGCCCACCGAGAGGCGTGAGACGACCTGGCCGAAGGCGTGCTCCTCGGCCGGGGTGAGCGACACGGTCTCCTGGGGGTGCCAGACCCGCTCCAGCGGCGCGTCCGCCTGTGCGCGGCGGGCACGGGAGCGCAGTCCCAGCGCCACCCACACGGCGGCGGAGACGGCGAGCAGCCCGAACAGGGTGATCACACGGGGGTCCGAGAACTGGCCGGGCAAGGACGACATGGCTGACTCCAGGGCGCGAGGGCCGGTACGGGGGGCGCGTCCTGCCTGGGACGGCGCCTGGGCACGGCGCTGACGATTCCTACTGCTTCCTCCCGACCTGTTCAGTTAACACCACGGTGGGGGACTTTCGGCAGGGGGGTCCGGGACCGAAGTCCCGCCCGGGCCCGAGGGGCGAGGCCCTCTTGTGCGGGTCGGGGAAGCGCTTCAAGGTGGCCGGGACAGGGAGAGTTCCGGCCGGGGAGGGAGCAGCCGCATGTCGGACGCAGGGGTGTGGGGGTTCACCGACGACAGGGGTACGGAGCTGACCTCCGTACAGCCGCCCGAGCGGGTGGTGGCCTATGTGCGGGCCGGGGCGGCGCTCAGGGATCTGGGGGTGACGCCCGTAGGGGTCTACGGCTCCGGGCACGACGGCGGGGCGCTCGATCCGGTCAAGGCGGGAGAGCTGGCGGCGGCCGGTGTCCCCTATCTGGGGCCGGGGCGGACCCTGGACGAGGAGGCCGTGCGGGCGCTGCGCCCCGATCTGATCGTCGACGTCACGTACGACGGGAAGAGCGCGTACGCGCTGGACGACGCCGTCGCCGAGCGGCTCGGCGTGCCGTTGCTGGTGCTCGCCGTGGGCAACGAGCTCACGCTGTCGGCGATCATCGGGCGCTTCGGCGAGCTGGGGGCGGCGCTCGGGGGTTCGGCGGTCGGGGGTTCGGCGGTCCCCGCCGCGCACCGGGATCCCGAGGCAGCGCTTCGTTCCGTCGCCGCGCGTACGGACCTCACGGTCCTCGCGCTCTCCGGTGCCGGGCCCGATCAGGTCCACCTGGCCCGGCCCCATGCCTGGCCCGAGCTGGCCCGGCTCCAGGAGCTCGGCGTGCGGCTGCTCGACCCCGGTCCCGGCGCGGGTGCGAACTGGCTCACCGCCGACTGGGAGCACGCGGCCCGGTTGAACCCGGGTCTGGTGCTCTACGACAGCCGCGCCAACGCCGTCGGGCCCGAGGCGTTCCCGCCCGTGGGGCACGCGCGCGTGGCGCCGTGGAACCCGGAGACCCCGCCGAGTCCGGCGGCGTATGCCCGCTTCTTCGGCGAGCTGGCCGCTTCGCTTCAGGAGTAGACGGAGTCCCCGCCGAGCCCGGCGGCGTATGCCCGCCTCGCTTCAGGAGTAGACGGGGATCTCGGCGCGCCCCGCCAGGCGGGCCCGCAGGGAGCCGGCGAAATCCTCGGCGCGGGTCAGCTCGGCGCGCAGTTCGGTGACCCGTTCGGTGGCGGCCCGCTCGTAGCGTCGTACGCGTGCGACCACGGCGGTCCGCTCGTCGGGCGGGAGCTCCCCGTCCGTGCCGGGGTGGTCCGCGGCGAGGCGGTCGACCGCCGTGAGCAGATCGCGGGTCTCGTCGATGGTGAAGCCGAGCGGCTTCATCCGGCCGATCACCATCAGCCGGTCCACATCGGCTTCGGTGTAGAGCGGGAATCCGCCCGGGGACGAGGCGGAGGGGACGACCAGACCGGTGTCCTCGTACTGGCGGATGGACCGCAGGGACAGCTCCGTCCGTGCGGCGACCTCGCCGATCTGCATGGGTTCGCCGGCCACGCGCAGTCTTCTCACGTCGTCCGTCCTTCCTTGTGCTGGCACCAACGGGCGCGGCTCCCGCCCCGTTCATTCCGTTTGTCCTAACTTCAGCACTTATGAGAGCTGGAAGTGCGGCGAAACGCCTGCTCGTGGGGCGGCCTTTGGACAGCGGCAGGCTCGGCGAGACCCTCCTGCCCAAACGGCTCGCCCTGCCGATCTTCTGCAGCGACCCCCTCTCGTCCGTCGCGTACGCCACCGAGGAGATCCTGCTGATCCTCGCCCTCGGCGGGCTCGCCGTGCTTCATCTGGCCTGGTACGCGGCGGTGGCGATCGTCATCCTGCTGGTGGTCGTCGTCGCCTCCTACCGGCAGACCTGCTACGCCTACCCGGGCGGTGGCGGGGCGTATGTCGTCTCCGCCGAGAACCTCGGGCAGACCGCCGCGCTCACGGCCGCCAGCGCGCTCCTCATCGACTACGTGATGACCGTCGCCGTCTCGATCGTCTCCGGCGTCGCGGCGATCACCTCCGCCGCCCCCGCGCTCGACGGACACGCGGTGGCGATGTCGGTCACCTTCGTGGCGGTCCTGGCCTGGCTCAATCTGCGCGGTGTCCGTGAGTCGGGGCGCTACTTCGCCATCCCGACGTACGCCTTCATCGCCACGATCTACCTGATGTTCGCCGTCGCGGCGGTCCGGATGGCGACCGGGGCGACGATCCGTGCCGAATCGGCCGACCTGCCGATCCACGCGGTCTCCAGCTACACCGGCCTCGCTCTCGTGCTGCTCGCGATGCGCGCGTTCGCCTCGGGCTGTACGGCACTGACGGGTGTCGAGGCGATCAGCAACGGCGTGCCGGCCTTCGAGAAGCCCAAGAGCCGCAACGCCGCCTCGACGCTCGCGATCATGGGCGCGGTGGCGGTGACCATGTTCTTCGGGATCACCACCCTCGCCATGGTCTACGAGGTGCATGTCGCGGA
Organism: Streptomyces sp. NPDC056527; assembly: GCF_042794475.1. Classification (NCBI taxonomy): domain Bacteria; kingdom Bacillati; phylum Actinomycetota; class Actinomycetes; order Kitasatosporales; family Streptomycetaceae; genus Streptomyces; species Streptomyces sp. NPDC056527. Next base: position 13,138 of record NZ_JBHTTQ010000045.1, on the reverse strand, counting down.
GGACCCAACCGAGCTGGGCCTCGCCCCCGGCACCCCGATGCCCACCGCGCTCGCCCAGATCGGCCGCGCCACCTTCGGCAGCTGGCACTTCCTCTTCTATCTGCTCCAGGCCGTCACCGCCGCGGTCCTGGTCATGGCGGCCAACACGGCCTTCAACGGCTTCCCGATGCTCGCCTCCGTCCTCGGGCGCGACCGCTACGCGCCTCGCCAGCTCTTCCACCGCGGCGACCGGCTCGTCTACTCCAACGGCGTCGTCCTGCTCGCACTGGCCGCCATCGCGCTGATCGTCGCCTTCGACGCCAGCCTCACCCGCCTCATCCAGCTCTACATCATCGGCGTCTTCGTCTCCTTCACTCTGTCCCAGGCCGGGATGGTCAAGCACTGGCGGCGAGAACTCGCCACGCCGGCGGGCGCCGCCGACCGGCGCCGGATCCTGCCCCGCCTGGCCATCAACGCCTTCGGTGCCTGCCTGACGGCGGTCGTCCTGGTGATCGTGCTGATCACCAAGTTCACGCACGGCGCCTGGATCGTCGTGATCGCGATGCCGGTGCTCTTCGCCGGGATGAAGGGCGTACGCCGGCACTACGAGACCGTGGCCGCCGAGGTCGCGGTCGAACCCGGCGCCCGCCCCCGCGCCCTCGCGGAGAACCACGTCATGGTCCTGGTGGCCTCGGTGAACACGCCGAGCCTCCGGGCCCTGTCGTACGCGAAGACCCTGCGGCCCGCCTCGCTGACGGCGGTCACGGTCGCGGAGGACCCGGCGGAGGCGGAGGTGCTCAGGGCGACCTGGGAGGCCCATGGCATCGACGTCCCGCTGCGGGTGCTCAGCTCCCCGTACCGCTCGATCGTCCAGCCGATCCTGCGGCACATCAGGGAGGCGCCCGAGCGGACGGGGGACTCGGTCGTGTCGGTCGTCATCCCCGAGTACGTGGTGGGTCACTGGTGGGAGCAGCCGCTGCACAACCAGAGCGCGCTGCGGCTCAAGACCCGGCTGCTGTTCATGAAGAACGTCGTGGTCGTCGACGTCCCGTACCGGCTCGCCTCGGCCCGTGAACTGGCGGCCGAGCGTGCGAAGGCCGCCGCGGACGCACGCGACCGGGGAAGGTGAGCCTCGGCGCCTACGGCCAGACCAGGCAGTACGGCTGGTGTCCGGCCTCGTGGAGGCGGACAGAGAAGTCCTGCCACTCGTGGAGCAGCTGGTAGACGTTGAACGCGTCGCGCGGGCCGCCGCGGTCCGGGACCGTGGACCATATGAAGGCCGCCGCGCCGACCGATTCCTCACCGATCCCGCGGAGCGGGTCGACCACGGTCATGGGCAGCTTCACCACGGCGTAGTCGGGGTGGAGGACCACCAGTTCCAGCGGGGGCACCTTGTGCAGGGGCATCCCTTGGATGCCCGTGAGGACCATCGCGGCTATGGTCTCGGGCTTGATCTTGGTGAACATGCCGCCCATGCCGAGCTCGTCGCCGCCCAGCTCCTCCGGGCGCATCGAGATCGGGACGCGGGCCGCCGTGGCGCCGTCGGGCGCGCCGAAGTATTTGTACGTCACCCCCAACCGGCCACTCCCGCCCCCCGTCGTGGGTCCCGTGATTTCCGAGGACTGTACGGGCTCTTCCGTACGCCGTCGCCGGTGCCGCCCCCGCCGGGCAGGCTCCGGACCCAGATCGTCCGTCCCCTCGCCCAGTCCGCCACCGCGATGCATATCTCCACCCGAGTGCTTTTTAGGCAACACGACCCCCGCCGCGCAACCCGATCATCGTGACAGTGACCTCCCCCACGCTCTCGCGGTGAAACACCTGTCCGCAAGAACGTCCGGCCCTCTGACACCATGGATTCCGTGAGCCATCCCTATGACGCCCCAGTTTCGCAGACGCGGAGGACCGACGCCTTGGCGTAATTCACAGGGGTGCCCACGCCGTCTCTCCGTACTCGCAGACTTACTCGCAGGTCAGGACCACAGTGCCGTATTCATACGAAGCCCCAGTCTCACAGACGCTTTTCGACCGCGCGTCCCTCGTGACGCCCGGCGGCGTGAACTCACCGGTGCGCGCCTTCCGGGCCGTGGGCGGAACGCCCCGGTTCATGGTGTCCGGTACCGGCCCGTACCTCACCGACGCGGACGGTCGTGAGTACGTCGACCTCGTGTGCTCGTGGGGGCCGATGATCCTCGGCCACGCGCACCCCGAGGTGATCGCCGCGGTGCAGGCCGCCGTCACCCGTGGCACCTCCTTCGGCACCCCCGGGGAGGGCGAGGTCGCCCTCGCGGAGGAGATCGTCTCCCGGATCGAGCCCGTCGAGCAGGTTCGGCTGGTTTCTTCCGGTACGGAGGCCACGATGTCGGCCATCCGGCTCGCCCGGGGCTTCACCGGCCGGGCGAAGGTCGTGAAGTTCGCCGGCTGCTACCACGGGCACGTGGACGCGCTGCTGGCCGCGGCCGGCTCCGGTGTGGCCACGTTCGGTCTGCCCGACACGCCCGGCGTGACGGGCGCGCAGGCCGGCGACACGATCGTCCTGCCCTACAACGACCTGGAGGCGGTCCGGGCCGCGTTCGCCGCGCACCCGGGCGAGATCGCCTGCGTGATCACGGAGGCATCGCCGGGCAACATGGGCGTCGTCCCGCCGCTGGACGGCTTCAACGCCGGCCTGAAGCAGCTCTGCTCCGAGAGCGGCGCGCTGTACATCTCCGACGAGGTCATGACCGGCTTCCGGACCTCCCGCGCCGGCTGGTACGGCGTCGACGGGGTGAAGCCCGACCTGATGACCTTCGGCAAGGTGATGGGCGGCGGCTTCCCGGCCGCGGCATTCGGCGGCCGCGCCGACGTCATGGGCCACCTCGCCCCGGCGGGCCCGGTCTACCAGGCCGGCACGCTCTCCGGTAACCCGATCGCCACCGCCGCGGGTCTCGCCCAGCTGCGCCTGCTCGACGACGCCGCGTACGCCACCGTCGACGCGGTCTCCGAGGAGATCCAGGGGCTGGTCACCGGCGCGCTCGCCAAGGAGGGCGTCGCGCACCGGCTGCAGACCGCCTCCAACATGTTCTCGGTCTTCTTCACGGCCGACGAGGTCCGGAACTACGACGACGCGAAGAAGCAGGAGGCGTTCCGCTTCAACGCCTTCTTCCACTCGATGCTGGCCGACGGGGTCTACCTGCCGCCGTCCGCGTTCGAGTCCTGGTTCGTCTCCACGGCCCACGACGAGCGCGCGATCGAGCGGATCGCCGCCGCGCTGCCTGCCGCCGCCCGCGCCGCCGCGGAGGCCACCGCATGAGCGCCACCGAGAGCCGGCGGGGCAGCGACGACATCACCGTCGTCCACCTGGTGCGCCACGGCGAGGTCGAGAACCCCGACGGCGTGCTCTACGGCCGCCGCTCCGGCTACCACCTCTCCGAGCTCGGCCGCCAGATGGCCGACCGGGTCGCCGAGCACCTGGCCGAGCGGGACATCACGTACGTCGTGTCGTCCCCGCTGGAGCGCGCGCAGGAGACGGCCCAGCCGGTCGCCAAGGGACACAGCCTGGACCTGGCCACGGACGAGCGGCTCATCGAGGCCGCCAACGTCTTCGAGGGCAAGACCTTCGGCGTCGGCGACGGAGCCCTGCGCAAGCCGGGCAACTGGAAGCACCTCACCAACCCGTTCAAGCCGTCCTGGGGCGAGCCGTACGTCGAGCAGGTCGTACGGATGATGGGCGCGCTCGACGCGGCGAAGGACGCGGCCCGTGGCCACGAGGCGGTCTGCGTCAGCCATCAGCTGCCGATCTGGATCGTCCGCAGCTTCGTGGAGAAGCGGAAGCTGTGGCACGACCCGCGGCGGCGCCAGTGCACGCTGGCCTCGCTGACCTCGTTCACGTACCAGGGCGACAGGATCGTCTCGGTCGGCTACAGCGAGCCGGCCCGCGATCTGGTGCCGGCGCATCTGCTCGCGGGCGCGAAGCCGGTCAAGGGCGGGACGAAGGCCTTCGGCGCGTGAGCGCTCCGCGGGGGGAGCGGTAGGAAAGCCGCGGGCCTGGCTGGGGCGCGCGGTTCCCGCACCCCTCGGGCGCGCGGCCCAGCTGGAGCCGACGGGTTCCGCCGCGTCGCGGGTTCCCCGCACTGCAGGGCGCGTGGCCCAGTCGGAGCCGGCGGGTTCCCCGCACTCCAGGGCACGTGGCCCAGCCGACGGGCGAGGTTCCGTCGCGGTCCCTCGGCGCACCGGGATCCGGCGCGTGGAGGTTCTGCGCCCATGCGTTCGAGGCGCGCCCCTCCGGGTACACCCATCAGGGCGATCGGATGACGAGAAGTCATCTGGTCGCCCTGAAATTTTTGTGCTAATTCCCGGAACCTCCTTGTTCCTCCCTGCATCTCACTCATTGTCGGTTTGGATGACCATTCGGTCAGACGTGAGTACGAATGGGGACGTCATGCGCGGGATCAGTCGAAGGGGACTACTGGGAGCGGGCGTTGGGGCCGCGGCGGCGCTCGGGGTGGCCGGGTGTAGCTCGAACAACAAGGACAAGTCGGGCAATTCGATACCCGGCAAGGGGGGTGACGCCTCGGGATCCCCGAGCACGTCGGCACCCACCGAGAAGGAGGCCAAGCTCATCGGTGACGGTTCCACCGCCGACACCGGAAAGCAGCCGAATCAGCCCGACGCCCCCGTGCCGCTCGAACCGGGGCAGACTCCGCCGCAGTTCGTGATCTTCTCCTGGGACGGCGCCGGCGAGGTCGGCAACGGTCTCTTCCCGCGCTTCCTCGAACTCGCCAAGAGCCATGACGCCGCGATGACCTTCTTCCTCTCCGGGATCTACCTCCTGCCGGAGTCGAAGCAGGACCTCTACCGCCCGCCGAACAACCGCGTCGGCGCCTCCGACATCGGCTACCTCACCGACGACCACATCAAGGACACCCTCAAGAACGTCCGCCAGGCCTGGCTCGACGGACACGAGATAGGCACCCACTTCAACGGCCACTTCTGCGCCGGCTCGGGCTCCGTCGGGAACTGGACCCCGGCCCAGTGGCAGAGCGAGATCGACCAGGCGACGAAGTTCGTCACCGAGTGGAAGACCAACAGCGGCTGGACCGACCTCGACCCGCTCCCCTTCGACTACCGCAAGGAACTCGTCGGCGGCCGCACCCCGTGCCTCCTCGGCCAGGACAACCTGCTGCCCACCGCGAAGCGGCTCGGCTGGCGCTACGACGCCAGCTCCCCCGGCGGCCGGCAGATGTGGCCGGACAAGCGCCAGGGGATCTGGGACCTCCCGCTGCAGGCCGTGCCCTTCCCCGGCCACTCCTTCGAGGTCCTCTCCATGGACTACAACATCCTCGCCAACCAGTCGAAGAACACGACCAAGGGGATGCCCTCGCGCTACCCGGGCTGGCGCAAGCAGGCCACCGAGGCGTACCTCAAGGGCTTCCGGCGCGCCTACGAGTCCAACCGCGCGCCCTTCTTCATCGGCAACCACTTCGAGCAGTGGAACGGCGGCATCTACATGGACGCCGTCGAGGACGCCCTCAAGGGCATGGCGGGCAAGAAGGACGTCAGGCTGGTCTCGTTCCGGCAGTTCGTGGACTGGCTGGACGTGCAGGACCCCAAGATCCTCGCCAAGCTCCGTACCCTCGAGGTCGGGCAGTCGCCCGCCGGCGGCTGGAACGCCTTCCTGAAGGCCGCCTAGCCCGCACGGGGCGTTCCTCCCGCTTCCGCCCCTTAAGCCCCCTTGACAAGGGGCTTTACGGGCACCCAGGGGGGTGCCCAAGATCCCCCAAACGCCCATGCGAAACTTTTCACATGAGCCTTAGCCGTGCCCCTCGACGCACCCTGCTCGCCGTTGGAACGCTGTCGGCCGCCCTCGCGTTGTCCGCCTGCACATCGGACAACAACGGCAAGTCCGGCGGCGGCGGTGGAACCAACTTCGTGACCGACACGGGGGGTATCTCCACGGTCGCCAAGGGCGAGCGCAAGGCGACCAGCAAGATCGCGGGCGAGACGCTGGAGGGCGAGAAGCTCGACCTCGCCGACCTCAAGGGCAAGGTCGTCGTGATGAACGTCTGGGGCTCATGGTGCCCGCCCTGCCGCGCCGAGGCCCCGCACTTCACCAAGGTCGCGAACGACCTCAAGGTCAAGGGCGTGGAGTTCGTCGGCATCAACACCCGCGACTTCAACAAGCAGCCCGCGCTCGCCTTCGAAGAGGACTACAAGGTCCCGTACCCGAGCCTCTACGACCCGGCCGGCAAGCTCATCGTCAACGGCTTCCCCAAGGGCACGCTCAACCCGCAGGCCATCCCCTCCACCGTCGTCCTCGACAAGGACGGGAAGATCGCCGCCCGCTCCCTCATGGCCCTCGACGAGAAGAAGCTCCGCTCGATGATCGAGCCGCTTCTCGCGGAGAAGTGATCCGGTGAACGAGACGGTCTTCAGCGGGGCCCTCCTGCTCGCCCTGCCCATCGCCGTCCTCGGCGGCCTGGTCTCCTTCTTCTCCCCGTGCGTCCTGCCGCTCGTCCCCGGCTACCTCAGTTACGTGACCGGCGTCACCGGCACCGATCTGGCCGAGGCCAAGCGCGGCCGGATGGCGGGCGGGGCCGCGCTGTTCGTGCTCGGATTCACCGTGGTCTTCGTCTCCGGCGGCGCCCTCTTCGGCGGCGCCGGCAGCGTCCTGCAGACGCACCGCGACATCATCTCCAAGGTGCTCGGCGCCCTGACCATCGTGCTCGGCGCCTTCTTCATGGGCGCGATGCCGTGGCTCACCCGCCGTGAGTTCCGCTTTCACAAGCGCCCTGTGACCGGCCTCCTCGGCGCCCCCATGCTGGGAGTGCTGTTCGGCCTCGGCTGGGTTCCCTGCATCGGCCCCACCCTCGCCGCCGTACTGGCGCTCGCCTCCAACGAGGCCAGCGCGGGGCGCGGCGCCCTGCTCACGGTCGCCTACTGCGTGGGCCTGGGCCTGCCCTTCATCCTCACCGCGATCGCCTTCCGGCGGGCGCTCGGCACCTTCGGCTGGGTGAAGCGACACTATGTCTGGGTCATGCGCATCGGCGGGATCATGCTGATCGTCACGGGCCTGCTGCTCGTCACCGGAGCCTGGGATGGCATCGTGTCCGAGATGCAGTCCTGGGCCGCCGACTTCACTCCGGGGATCTGACCCATGAGCAACACCGAAACGACGGAACAGCAGGACCACCTCGGCGAAGCCGGGGCCCAGCTCTCGACCGCGCCCAAGGAGGAGTCCGCCGTCGGCGGCCCCACCCTCGGCGTCTTCGGCTGGATCCGCTGGTTCTGGCGGCAGCTGACCTCGATGCGGGTCGCGCTGATCCTGCTCTTCCTGCTCTCCCTCGGCGCGATCCCCGGCTCGCTCATCCCGCAGACCAGCGCGGACGAGCTGAAGGTGCAGACCTTCAAGGAAGCCCACGAGACGCTCACGCCGATATACGAGAAGCTCCAGCTCTTCGACGTCTACAGCTCGGTGTGGTTCTCCGCGATCTACATCCTGCTGTTCGTCTCCCTCATCGGGTGCATCGTGCCGCGCAGCTGGCAGTTCGTCGGCCAGCTCCGCAGCCTGCCGCCCGGCGCCCCCGGCCGCCTCACCCGGCTGCCCGCGTACACGACGTGGCGCACCGAGGCCGAGCCCGAGCAGGTCCGGGAGGCCGCGCTCGCCCTGCTCAAGGGCCGCCGGTTCCGCGCGCACACCGTCAAGGACGCGGTCGCGGCCGAGAAGGGCTATCTGCGCGAGGCCGGGAACCTGGCCTTCCACATCGCCCTGATCGTGATGCTGGTCGCCTTCGCCTGGGGGCAGCTGTTCAAGTCCGAGGGCGGCAAGCTGATCGTCGAGGGCGACGGCTTCTCCAACACCCTCACCCAGTACGACGACTTCCGGTCCGGTTCGCTCTACAGCACGGAGGACCTCGAGGCGTTCGGCTTCCAGCTGGACAGCTTCACCGGTACGTACGAGAAGAGCGGCCCGCAGCGTGGCACCCCGCGCACCTTCGAGGCCGCCGTCACGTACTCCGAGGCGGGCGGCTCGGAGAAGAAGGCGGTCATCCGCGTCAACGAGCCGCTGGAGGTCGGCGGCTCCAAGGTGTACCTGATCTCCCACGGGTACGCGCCCGTGGTCACGGTCAAGGACGGCCGGGGCAAGGTGGTCTTCCACGGCGCCGTACCGCTGCTGCCGTTCGACAACAACATCACCTCCACCGGCGCGATCAAGGTGATGGACGGCTACCGCGACAAGAACGGCAAGAAGGAGCAGCTGGGCTTCCAGGCCTTCTTCGTGCCGACCTTCGCGGGCGCCGGCAAGGGCGACATGTTCTCGCAGTTCCCGGCGCTCGACTTCCCCGTCATGGCGCTCACCGGCTTCCACGGCGATCTGCGCGTGGACTCCGGACTGCCGCAGAACGTGTACCAGCTGGACAAGTCCAAGATGACCCAGTTCGAGGTCGAGGGCGGTACGGGTACGGCCAACCGGCTGCTGCCCGGCGAGACGATGAAGCTGCCCGACGGTGCCGGCTCGATCACCTTCGAGAAGGACATCAAGGAATGGGCGAGCTTCCAGGTCTCCCAGCAGCCCGGCAACGGTCTCGCCCTCACGGGTGCGATCGCCGCGATCGCCGGTCTGACCGGCTCGCTGTTCATCCAGCGGCGCCGGGTCTGGGTCCGGGCCGTTCGGGGGAAGGACGGCGTCACCGTCGTCGAGATGGCGGGTCTTGGCCGGAGCGAGTCCGCCAAGCTCCCGGAGGAGCTGGCCGAACTCGCGGTCACGCTCAACGCACAGGCGCCGACCGCGCCCGAACCTGCCACAGCAGAAGCCGAAGGGGCTGAGAAGTGAATCTCGCCGCCGTGAGTCTCGCAGCCGAGACCAACGAGAGCCTGGCGCAGTTGAGCGACCTGCTCATCTACTCCTCGATGGCCGTCTACACCCTGGCCTTCTTCGCCCACATCGCCGAGTGGGTGCTCGGCAGCCGCAGCAAGGTCGGCCGTACGGCAGCCGCGCTCACGAACCCGGCCGCGTCCGCCGCCCCCGCCGTCACCGTCCAGGTCAAGACGGCCGGCGGAGCCACCGCCGTGCTCGACAAGCCCAAGGTCGTCACCCGGTCCGGCGCCGGTGTCCGTGACGTGCCGGACGGTCCCGGCGCGGCCGGCGGCACGGTCAAGGGCGATCTGTACGGCCGTATCGCCGTCTCGCTGACCGTGCTCGCCTTCCTCATCGAGGCGGCGGGCGTCGTCACCCGCGCGCTCTCCGTGCAGCGGGCCCCCTGGGGCAACATGTACGAGTTCTCCACCACCTTCTCCACGGTGGCGGTCGGCGCGTACCTCGGCTTCCTCTTCGCCAAGAAGAACGTCCGCTGGCTCGGTCTTCCGCTGGTCACCACGGTCCTGCTCGACCTCGGTGTGGCCACCACCTGGCTGAAGACCCCCAGCGACCAGCTGGTGCCGGCGCTCGACTCGTACTGGCTGTGGATCCACGTCTCCACCGCGATCTTCTGCGGCGCGGTCTTCTACCTGGGCGCGGTCGCCACCCTGCTGTACCTCTTCCGCGACTCGTACGAGAACAAGCTGGCGACCGGCGGCAACCCGGGTGCCTTCGCCCGCTCCGTCCTCGAGCGGCTGCCGTCCGCGGCCTCGCTGGACAAGTTCTCGTACCGGGTCAACGCGGCGATCTTCCCGTTGTGGACCTTCACGATCATCGCCGGCGCGATCTGGGCCGGCGACGCGTGGGGCCGCTACTGGGGCTGGGACGCCAAGGAGGTCTGGTCCTTCATCACGTGGGTCGGCTACGCGGCGTATCTGCACGCCCGCGCGACCGCCGGCTGGAAGGGCCGCAAGGCCGCGTACATCGCGCTCATCGCCTTCGGTTGCTTCCTCTTCAACTACTACGGCGTCAACATCTTCGTGAGCAGCAAGCACTCCTACGCGGGCGTGTGAGCTAGCGCTTCCCCCGTCCCGGCGCGACGCTGGAGGTATGAGCGAGATACCTCGGGGCAGGTACGAGACCCATGACGGCGACGCTCATCTGCTGCGGTTCGTGGTGGAGCTCCCGTACGAGGCGGTGCGGGTCTGGGCGGCCGTCGCGACACCCGAGGGTCTGCCGCAGTGGCTGTGCGCGGCGGATCCGCTGGAGCCGAGGCTCGGCGGAGCGGTGACGCTGCGCTGGCTCAACGGGGACACGGTGGTCTCGGGCCGGGTGACCGCCTGGGACCCGGAGCTCGTGGCCGAGTACACGGTCGACCCTCCGCACGGACGGATCCGGTTCCATCTGGAACCGGCCGACGGCGGCGGGTCGACCGTGCTGCGTTTCACCAACGAGATGCGTGGGACGCAGGAGGAGAAGCTGGACGTGCTGGCGGGATGGCACGACCACTTCGAGCGGCTGGCCGCGGCGTTGGACGGTCGCCCGACGGACTGGCGGTCCTGGACCCGGGAGCGCCGGCAGCACCTGCGGGACCTGTACGAGCGGGACGAGGCGCCGTGGCCGAAGTGGGAGCCGTGAGCGCGCCCCCGCGGGTCACGGCGGGGCGTCGAGGCCGTCCTCGCGGACCCGTACCGCCAGATCGATCTTGGTGTAGGCGGGGCGGCCCGCGCGCTGGTACTTCTCCTTGACCTGATCGAGGTAGTACTTGGCGGTGTTGGGGCTGATCCGGGCCCGGCGGGCCGTCGCCTTGAGCGTCAGCCCGGAGGCGTAGTCGAGCAGCACCTGCAGCTCCCGCGGGGCCAGTCGGGGCCGTTCCGGACGGGTGTCGTGGGCCAGCGCGAAGGCCAGCTCGGCGGAGTGGACCCGGCCTTCCGAGGCGACCTCTCCGATCGCCGTCACCAGGGAGTCCAGGGCGTGGTCCTTGGTCAGGTAGCCGTCCGCCCCGGCGGAGAACGCGGCGACGATACGGGACCGGTCGGCGACCGTGCTGATGACGAGGACCCGCGGTCCCGCCGCCCGCAGCCTCCGGACGTTCTCCTCGGCCACGGAGCCGTCCTGGAGCACCAGGTCGAGCAGGACCACGTCCGCGTGCCGGCCGGGGCCGGCGAGCAGCTCGTCCACGGTGGCCGCGCAGCCGAGCATCCGCAGCTGCGCCACCTGCTCCAGCCAGGAGCGCAGCCCGTCGAGGAGCATCCGGTCGTCGTCGACCGCCGCCACGCCGATCACAGGCCCACCGGCTGCGCGCGGTGCGCCGGGGGCGCTTGCCCCGCTCGACCCGTCCGGTGCGCCGGGTGCGCTTGCCCCGCTCGGCCCGTCCGAGTCGGCTGTCGTGTTCGACGTGTCGCTCATCCCGGCCACCGCAGCTCGACGCGGGTGCCCTCGCCCGGGGCGCTGTCGACCTCGGTGGTGCCGCCGATCTCCCGCATCCGGGCGTGCATCGACCGCCGCAGCCCGGTGCCCGTCGCCGTCCCACGGCCGCCCACCAGGGCCGCCTCGGCGTCGAAGCCGCGCCCGCGGTCCACGACGGTGACGGTGATGCCGCCGCCCCGCCCGATCGCGGTGAGGTAGGCGGCCGAGGTCCCGGCATGGCGGCGTACGTTGTTCAGCGCCTCCGTCACCGCGGCGGTCAGCGCGGCCGCCACGGGGCCCGGGAGCGGGGGCAGCTCGTGATACTGGGCGGTGACCGTGAGGCCGAGGCACTCCGCGGCCGCCACCACGTCCTCCAGGGCTTCGCCCGCCGGCACCTCGGCACCCTCCTTCTCGTCTCCCGCCTCCGCCTGCTCCGACCGCTGGATCAGCCGTCGGAGATAGGCCGCCTCCCGGGCGCACCGCTCCCGCATACCCGAGGTGTTGGCGTCCACCCGGCCGGAGGCGATCGTGGTCAGCGTCGCCAGGACCGTGTCGTGCAGGGCCCGGTGGTGGGCCATCCGCTCGGCCTGCCGGGCCCGCTCGGCCTCGGCCCGTACCGCCTGCTCCCGCGCCTCGTCGAGCAGGGTGCCCTGACGGTGCAGGTACCACCGGAAGACGCGGGCCATTACGGCGGAGGAGAGCACCGACATGAGGTGCCCGAACGGCCGTGCCGTGTCCGTCTGCAGCTGGGCGGCCACATGGGCGGCGAGGATCAGCACCACCGCGCAGCCCGCCTGCCGCGTCTCCAGCCCGGCCGCCGCCGCGGCGGCGGCCGACCCGCCGAGCAGCAGCGCCCAGAACCCCGGGTCCGTCACGTGTCCGCCGCTCGCCCACAGCACCGCGTGCGGCAGCAGGCATCCCGTCAGCAGCACATCGGCCCACACGAGACGCGGTCCGAAGCCCCCGTGCGCGTACCCCGTCCCGTACAGCAGCAGGCTGGTGCCCAGCGCCACGCCGAGGAGCACCCGGACGACACCCCCGGCGGCGGGGTCGTGTACGAGAGCGGTGACGCCGGCTGTCAGATGACTGGCCCGGTACAGACCCGTCGCGAGAAGCATGAATCGCTGCGCCCGTTGCAGCCCTGACCCCACCAAACCCCCCTGAAAAGACGGGTACCGGGGGCTCAGTGGATCTCGCTAGCTTCCTTGGCGTCAAGGCAATCCCCAGCCAGGAGGAAAACGTGGCTCGAAGAACGTTCCGACGGCTCGGCAGGCATGGATTCGTGGCCTCGTTGGTCGCGCTCTTCACCCTGCTGATCCCGACCGCGGCACACGCCGACTACAACCCGAACGTGCGCTACACGAGCTCGCCGTACAACGCGGCCATTCACGAGATCCGGGCGTCCTACAGCTGGCAGTGCCTGGACATCCGCGGTGAGTCGACGAGCGTCGGCGCGGTCATCCAGCGGTACGACTGCAAGGGGCAGCACCACCAGCGCTTCGTCTTCTACCCGATGGGCGGGGAGAACTTCGCCGTCGGCACCTACGGCGGCGCCATGTGTCTGGGCACCCCGAACGCGAGCAAGGCCCCGGGGACCGGCGTCATCCAGGCGACGGGCGGCAACTGTCTGACCCTGCGCTGGCAGGACCGCGGCTCCAACCACTGGGAGATGGTCGAGGTGGGCACCGGCCAGTGCCTGCTCGACACCGGACGGCGCAGCCAGGTCGTGCTCGGTGCCTGCGGCGGCGTGGGCGAGCCCTGGCCGTCCCTGTGGACCCCGAGGTTCGACCGCTACTTCAACTACCCCGGCGGCTTCTAGCCGACGGCGGCCGCCGGGTGCCCCCCGGTACCCGGCGGCCGCGCCGCGGCGGGGCGCGGACCAATCAACAGCCTGGCGGGGGCAGGCCGGTCGTCGTA
>NZ_JBHTTQ010000044.1:0-58911 GCF_042794475.1 Streptomyces sp. NPDC056527 | reverse complement strand
GCCGGCCCGGTGTTCACCGGGCCGGCCCCTTCCGGGGTCAGCGCGTTCAGGCGCCGCGCAGTACCGCGCCCGTGCGGTCGGCCGCGAGGGACACGGCCGCGTCACGCGCGGCGCTGGCCTCGTCGACAGTGAGGGTGCGGTCCGTGGCACGGAACTTCAGCGCGTAGGCCAGGGACTTCTTGCCCTCGCCGAGCTGGTCGCTCGTGTACACGTCGAACAGCCGGATGGACTCGAGGAGTTCACCCGCGCCGTCGCGCAGCGCGGCCTCGACCGTGGTGGTCGGGACCGTCGCGTCGACGACCAGGGCGACGTCCTGCGTGGCCACCGGGAAGGAGGAGATGCTCGGGGCCTTCAGCGGTCCCTCGTTCGCCTTCTCCACCAGGTCCAGGTCCAGCTCCATCGCGCAGGTGCGGTCCGGCAGACCGAGCGCCTTCACGACGCGCGGGTGCAGCTCGCCGCCGTGGCCGACGAGGACCTGCTCGCCGTCCACGACCACGTGGAAGGCGGCGCAGCGGCCGGGGTGCCACGGGGCGTGCTGGTCGGCGCTGACGATCAGCTCGACACCGGCCTCGGCCGCGACGGTGCGCGCCGCCTGGACGGCGTCGGCCCAGTCGGACGGGCGGCCCTTGCCCCACCAGCCGGCCTGCTCGCGGGCGCCGGCGAGGACGACGGCGACGCGACGCGGCTGCGCGGGCAGCGCGGCGTTGACGGTGGCGATCTCCTCGTCGGTCGGACGACGGTCGACGGGCAGTCGCACCGCGACACCCGGCTGGTCGCCCGGCCGGAAGACCAGACCGGTCTCGAAGAGCGCCAGGTCGTGGCTGCCGCGTCCGTCGTTGCGGCGCAGCGCGCCGAGCAGGCCCGGCAGCAGCGTCGTACGGAGCGCGGGCTCCTCGTCGGAGAGCGGGTTGACGAGCGTGACCACGCGGCGTCGGGCATCGTCCGCGTCCAGGCCGAGCTGGTCGAAGACCTGCGCGCCGATGAACGGGTAGTTCAGCGCCTCCACGTAGCCGGCGCCGGCCAGCGCGCGGCCGACCCGGCGGTGGGTGCGCTGGCGCTCGGTGAGGCCACGCCCGGCGGGCGGCTTGGGCAGCGTGGAGGGCAGGTTCTCGTAGCCCTCCAGCCGGATGACCTCTTCGGCCAGGTCGTTCGGCACGAACAGGTCGGGACGCCACGACGGGACGGTGACGACGAGCTCGTCCTGCCCGTAGACGTCGCAGCCGATCTCCTGGAGGCGGCGGACGACGGTCTCGCGGCCGTAGTCGACGCCCGCGACCTTGTCCGGGTGGTTCGCCGGCATGGTGACCGTGTGCGGCGCGGACGGGGCGACGATCTCGGTGACACCGGCCTCGGCCGTGCCGCCCGCGAGCAGCACGAGCAGGTCGACGCAGCGCTGCGCGGCGGCGGCCGCGGCCTGCGGGTCGACCCCGCGCTCGAAGCGCCTGGACGCCTCGGAGGCCAGCTTGTGGCGGCGGGCCGTGCGGGCGATCGAGATCGCGTCGAAGTGCGCGGCCTCGATGACGACCTCGGTGGTCCCCGTGACGATGCCCGTCTCGGGGTCGGTCACCGGGTCGGCGATCTCCGTGTGGGCGCCGCCCATCACGCCGGCCAGACCGATGGGGCCGCTGTTGTCGGTGATCAGCAGGTCCCCGGAGTCGAGGACGCGCTTGACACCGTCGAGCGTGGTGATCGTCTCTCCGGCGGCGGCACGGCGGACGCCGATGGGGCCGTCGAGCCGGGTGCGGTCGTAGGCGTGCAGCGGCTGACCGAGCTCCAGCATCACGTAGTTGGTGATGTCGACGGCGAGCGAGACGGTGCGCATGCCGGCCTTCTGGAGCCTGCGCTGCATCCAGATGGGGGTGCGTGCCTCGGGGGTGACCCCGACGACCGTACGGGCGGTGAAACGGTCGCAGCCGATCGGGTCGGCGACCTGGATCGGGTAGCCGTACGAGTTCGGCGCGGGCACGTCGAGGAGCGCCGGGTCGCGCAGCGGCAGGCCGTACGCGATGGCGGTCTCACGGGCGATGCCGCGCATCGAGAGGCAGTAGCCGCGGTCGGGCGTGACGGCGATGTCGAGGACCTCGTCGTACAGCTCCAGGAGCTTCGTGGCGTCGATGCCGATCTCGAGCTCCGGCGGCAGCACGATGATGCCGTGCGAGCCGTCGTCGCCCATGCCCAGCTCGTCGCCGGAGCAGATCATGCCGCGCGAGACCCGGCCGTACGTCTTGCGCTCGGCGATCCGGAAGTCACCGGGGAGCACGGCGCCGGGCAGCGCCACGACGACCTTGTCGCCCTCGGCGAAGTTCCGGGCGCCGCAGATGATCTCCTGGGGCTCGCCGGTGCCGTTGGCCTGGCCGACGTCGACGGTGCAGAAGCGGATGGGCTTCTTGAACTCCGTCAGCTCCTCGATGGTGAGGACCTTGCCGACGACCAGCGGGCCGGTCAGGCCGGCGCCGAGCTGCTCGACGGTCTCGACCTCGAGTCCTGCCGGAATGAGCTTGGCCTGGACGTCGCGTCCGGTCTCCGTCGCCGGCAGGTCGACGTACTCCCGCAGCCAAGAAAGCGGGACCCGCATCAGATCTCCATCCCGAACGGCCGGGTGAACCGGACGTCACCCTCGACCATGTCTCGCATGTCTTCGACGTTGTGGCGGAACATCAGCATCCGCTCGATGCCGAACCCGAAGGCGAATCCGCTGTACTTCTCCGGGTCGACACCGCAGGCGACGAGCACCTTGGGGTTGACCATGCCGCAGCCGCCCAGCTCGATCCAGCCCTCGCTGCCGCAGGTGCGGCAGGGGCGGTCGGGGTTCCCGACGGACTCGCCACGGCAGACGTAGCAGAGCATGTCCATCTCGGCGGACGGCTCGGTGAACGGGAAGAAGTTCGGGCGGAGCCGGGTCTTCATGTCGGACCCGAAGAGCGCCTGGACCATGTGGTCCAGGGTGCCCTTGAGGTCGGCCATGGTCAGGCCCTCGTCGACGGCGAGCAGCTCGATCTGGTGGAAGACCGGGGTGTGCGTGGCGTCGAGCTCGTCGGTGCGGTAGACGCGACCGGGGCACACGACGTAGACCGGGGGCTCCCGGTCGATGAGCGTACGGGCCTGCACCGGGGAGGTGTGCGTACGGAGCACGACACCGGACTCGTCACCGGTGGTGCCCTCCGGGCCCTGGACGAAGAAGGTGTCCTGCATCTGGCGCGCCGGGTGGTCCGGGACGAAGTTGAGGGCGTCGAAGTTGAACCACTCCGCCTCGACCTCGGGACCCTCGGCGACCTCGTACCCCATGGAGACGAAGACGTCGGCGACCCGCTCCATGAGCGTGGTCAGCGGGTGGCGGGCGCCGGCCGGGACCCGGTCGTACGGCAGGGTGACGTCCACCGCCTCCTCGACCAGGACGCGGGCGTCGCGCTCGGCCTCGAGCTCGACCTGGCGGGCGGCGAGGGCCTTGGAGACCACGCCGCGGGCCTGGCCCACGAGCTTGCCGGCGGCGGCCTTGGCCTGCGGCGGCAGCGCGCCGATCTCCCGGTTGGCCAGCGCGAGCGGCGAGGTGCCACCGGTGTGCGCGACCTTCGCGTGCGCGAGCGCGTCGAGGTCACCCGCGGCGGCGAAGGCGGCGAGCGCCTCGTCCCGCATGCGCTCGATCTCTTCCGGTTTCAAGGCCTCGACCTCGACCGGGTCGTACGACTTATTGGGTGCGGACATCTCTTCCCGTGCTTCCGTTTGGCTGGCTTGGGCGCGGCCCCGCTCGACGACAAGGGCGCAAACGTGCCAAAGGTCGAGTCTAACGGGGTGCGAGGACGCGAATGAGCCCGTGGGCGGCCGGGGCGGCTGGTGATCTCGTCAGGCGAGATAGGCCGGGGCGCCGACGGGCAGGATAAATCGGAACTCGGCGCCGCCTCGGGGACCGCGGCCGACGGTGATGGTGCCGCCGTGGGCCTCGACGATGCCCTTGACGATGTAGAGGCCGAGTCCGGTGCCACCGCGCTTGCTTCCCCGCCAGAAACGGGTGAAGACACGGCCCATCGACTCCTCGGGGATGCCGGGGCCTTCGTCGCTCACGGTGACCGCCGTTCCCTTCTCTCCGTCGGTGGTGGCGCAGGTGGGTGCCACCTCGATGGTGACGGTTCCCTCGCCGTGGCGCACCGCATTTTCCAGCAGGTTGCCGAGGACCTGGTCGACCTTGTCCGGGTCGGCCCACAGATCGGGCAGCTGCGGCCGGACCCGTACGAAGAAGCGGTCGGGGGACTGGCCGCCGGTGGTGTGCGCCTGGATGTGGCGGCCGACGGCGGCGGCGATGTCGACGGGCTGGCGGCGCACCTCGAGGCGGCCGGAGTCGATCCGGGAGATGTCGAGGAGTTCGGCGATGAGCCGGGTGACGCGGTTGGCGTCGGCGTCGACGGTCTCCAGCATCAGCCGCTTCTGGTCGTCGGTGAACCGCTCCCACTTGGCGAGCAGGGTCGCCGTGAAGCCCTTGACGGAGGTCAGGGGGGAGCGCAGCTCGTGGGCGACGGTGGCGATGAGCTCGGCGTGGCTGCGTTCGGTACGGCGCCGGGCCTCGGTGCCGCGCAGCGAGACGACGACACGGCGGACGGGTCCGGTGGGCTGATCGCGGACGTAGCGGGCGGAGACCAGGACCTCGCGGCCGCCGGGCAGCAGCAGATTGCGCTCGGGCTGGCCGCGGCGGGTGGCGAGCCCGCCGTACGGGTCGGTGAGGGTCCACCAGCGGCGGCCCTTGAGGTCCTCCAGGGGCAGCGCCTGCTCCAGCGCGAGGCCGATGGCATCACGGCCTGGGACGGAGGTGATGCGGCTGGCGGCGGCGTTGAAGACGACGACCCGGCCTGTGGCGTCCGCGACGACGAGGCCGTCGGGCAGCTCGTCCGGGTCGATGCCGTGGCCGTCCGGTGCCGTTCCGGAAGATCCGTCCGGGTCATCCGGGGCAGGCGGCTCGGCACTCCGTGCTTGTGCGGGACTGTCCGTGCCGACCGTCATCCCCGTTCCCCACCCCTCCGTGTAGCGCAGTGGGCCCCCGAGCCCGTCACCCTACTAGGTGGAGGTGGCGGAGTGGACCCCCTCAGGCGGAGGTTCGGGGGCGCTGGGCACGCGCGGAGGCGTACAGGCACACGGCGGCGGCCGTCGCGAGGTTGAGGCTCTCGGCCTTGCCGTGGATCGGCACGCGTACCACCGCGTCGGCCAGCGCGCGGGTCTCCTCCGGGAGCCCCCATGCCTCGTTGCCGAAGACCCAGGCGGTGGGCCCGCCCATGGTGCCGGCGTCCAGCTCGTCGTCGAGGTCGTCCTCGCCGGCCCCGTCGGCGGCCAGGATCCGTACGCCCGCGCTCTTCAGACCGGCGACGGCCTGCTCGACCGGGACGCCGACGACGACCGGGAGATGGAAGAGGGAACCGACGGAGGCGCGGACGGACTTGGGGTTGTACAGGTCGACGGAGGCGTCGGTGAGGACGACCGCGTCGGCGCCGGCCGCGTCGGCGCAGCGCAGCACGGTGCCGGCGTTCCCCGGGTCGCGTACGTGGGCCAGGACGGCGACCAGCTTGGGCTTGGCGGCGAGGATCTCCTCGAAGGGCGAGTCCAGGAAGCGGCAGACGCCGACGAGGCCCTGCGGGGTGACGGTCTGGGAGACCTCGGCGAGGACGGTGTCGGGGGCGAAGTGGACTCGGGCCCCGGCCGCGCGGGCGGCGTCGACGATCGTGGCGTACCGCTCGGCGGCCTCGACGGTGGTGAAGATCTCGACGAGGGTGGGCTCACCCGTGCCGCTGCGGTGCTGGACGGCCTCGCGGACGGCCTGCGGGCCCTCGGCGATGAAGAGGCGGTCCTTGCCCCGGAAGTTGCGCTTGGCAAGCCGCCTGGCGGCGACGACGCGCGGGGAACGCGGGGAGATCAGCTCGGGGGTACCCATGGGGTCGGTGGCTCTTTTCGGGGGTCCGGGCGGGAAGCGGCTGGTGTGCTCCGAACACGACCGGACCCGCAGGCCCGAAGGCCTGCGGGTCCGGTGCAGAAGATCTGCGGCCTGGAGATCAGGCAGCGGCCTTCGGGGCGTTGACGTCGGCCGGAAGGGCCTTCTGCGCGACCTCGACCAGCGCGGCGAACGCGTTGATGTCGTTGACGGCCAGCTCGGCGAGGATCTTGCGGTCCACCTCGATGTTGGCGGCCTTCAGACCCTGGATGAGGCGGTTGTACGTCATGCCGTTCTGGCGGGCAGCGGCGTTGATGCGCTGGATCCACAGCTGACGGAAGTCGCCCTTGCGCTTCTTGCGGTCGTTGTAGTTGTAGACCAGGGAGTGGGTGACCTGCTCCTTGGCCTTGCGGTACAGGCGCGAACGCTGACCGCGGTAGCCGGAGGCCGCCTCGAGGATCGCCCGGCGCTTCTTGTGGGCGTTGACTGCCCGCTTGACGCGTGCCACTTCTTAACTCCTTGTAGCGGGGCCGTGGTGGTACTCACACGACCCGGAAAACGGATGGGTCCCGGACTTGGCCGGATGCCCTCGTCGCCGAGGGCGGGAGATCAAGCTCAGATGCCCAGCATCTTCTTGATCTTGGCCGCGTCGCCCGGGGCCATCTCGGCGTTGCCGGTGAGGCGACGCGTCAGCTTGGACGACTTGTGCTCGAGCAGGTGGCGCTTGCCGGCGCGCTCGCGCAGCACCTTGCCGGAGCCGGTGATCTTGAAGCGCTTCTTGGCACCGGAGTGCGTCTTGTTCTTCGGCATCGCGCCGTTATCTCCTCGTCAGTGGCGCTCCCCCCGGTGCGGACACCGGACACACGGGAGCGTCAGATCTTCGTTTGGTGGTTCCGGGCGGGGCCCGGGGCTGCCTGGGTGGCAGCCCCTCGGGTCACGCCTCGGGGTTCTCGGCCTCGGCGGAAGCCTCGGCCGAAGCCTCCTCGGCCGGAGCCTCGGCGGTCTCGTCGGACGAGACGCCCTGACGCTCCGCCTTGCGCGCGGCCTGGGCCTCACGCGCCTCGGCCATGGCCTCGGTCTTCTTCTTGTGCGGGCCAAGAACCATGATCATGTTCCGGCCGTCCTGCTTCGGGTTGGACTCGATGAAGCCAAGCTCCTCGACGTCCGAAGCCAGCCGCTGCAGCAGCCGGAAGCCAAGCTCGGGGCGGGACTGCTCACGACCACGGAACATGATCGTGATCTTGACCTTGTCACCCTGCTTGAGGAACCGGACGACGTGACCCTTCTTGGTGTCGTAGTCGTGCGGGTCGATCTTCGGCCGGAGCTTCATCTCCTTGATGACCGTGTGCGCCTGGTTCTTGCGCGCCTCACGGGCCTTCATGGCCGACTCGTACTTGAACTTCCCGTAGTCCATGAGCTTGCACACGGGCGGACGGGCGTTCGCCGCGACCTCGACCAGGTCGAGGTCGTACTCCTGTGCGAGCTCCAGGGCCTTGGCAAGCGGAACAATCCCGACCTGCTCGCCGCTGGGACCGACAAGTCGCACCTCGGGAACGCGAATCCGGTCGTTGATGCGGGGCTCGGCGCTGATGGATCCTCCTCGGTAGCACCACGCGACCGCCTGGCGGACGGACGCGTATGTCTGTTTCAGTGAGACCAACCGCGCCGGGATATGAAAAATGCCCCGGACGGGACACAGGCGGGGCTCCACGGAAATACCGGAGCACCGCCGCGGTGAACCGCGGGGCGCACATCGGGCGGCTCCATCGTCCGTACGGAACGATGGGCGCCACCTGACCGGTGACCCGCCGCCCGCGAGGGCGGCCAGGTGGGAGATCGGAGCCTCCACTTGTGGGCCGGGCACACAGGTGTCCGGCCGGTCGTTACACAAGGTTAGCACCGACTGCCCGGGTTCGCTAACCGAGGCCGACGGGAGGGAGGAAGGGCCGCCCGGCTTATCGTGTGGGCATGAG
This sequence comes from Streptomyces sp. NPDC056527, assembly GCF_042794475.1. NCBI lineage: Bacteria > Bacillati > Actinomycetota > Actinomycetes > Kitasatosporales > Streptomycetaceae > Streptomyces > Streptomyces sp. NPDC056527. The sequence continues at coordinate 51,030 of NZ_JBHTTQ010000044.1, read as the reverse complement.
CGAGACGCCCCACTCCCCCGAGTCCCCCGACTTCGACGACATGACCCGTGACATCGCGGAGGTCCCCGCGGTCGAGGTCATCGTGACCGTCGCGGTGAACCTGATGAGCGCCGCCGCGGTGAAGCTGGGCCTCACCGAGGACGGCGAGGAGCACAAGGACCTCGACGAGGCGCGGAAGCTGGTCCACGCGCTGGCGGGCCTCCTCGACGCCGGCGCGACGGAGATCAGCTCCTTCCACGCGGCGCCGCTGCGGGACGGCCTGAAGTCCCTGCAGCTGGCCTTCCGCGAGGCCTCCCTCATCCCGGACGAGCCGGGCCAGGGCCCGGGCGAGAAGTACACGGGACCGGTGTACGGCTAGCAGCCTCGCCGGGGGTACGGGGGTCGCCCCCCGGACGAACGCAGCCACGGGACCGGTGTACGGCTAGCAGCCTCGCCGGGGGTACGGGGGTCGCCCCCCGGACGAACGCAGCCACGCGAGCGGTGTACGGCTAGCAGCCTCGCCGGGGGTACGGGGGTCGCCCCCCGGACGAACGCAGCCACGCGAGCGGTGTACTGCTAGGACCCTCGCCGGAGGTAGGGGGGTCGCCCGTCGCCCCGGGCCCGATCAGTTCTTTACGTAGAAGGGCTCGCCCGGAGGCGTGGCCGAGGCCGGCAGGAGTGCCAGGTCGAGGCCGCGTACCAGGCGGGCCCTCAGCGTTTCGTCGGCGGCCAGGGCGCGGGCCACCCGCTGCGCGGCCTCCGCGGGGGCGGCGTCGGCGGCCAGGACCAGCGCGAGGGTGCCGTCGGCGCTGCCGGGGCCGAGATGGGCGCGCAGGACCGCGGGCTCGGCGGCGACCGCGTTCCGCACCGCGTCCCGTACCGCCGCGTCGTCCAGCGGGTCCGCGCTGGTGCGGCCCTCCGCGAGGGCCAGCAGGACCGGGCCGCTCAGCTGGTACGGGACGGGTCCCGCCAGGTCGAGGACGACGGTGTCGGCCTTCTCGTGCGCGGCGGCCTGCAGCGCCTGGTGCAGGGGGACGGCGACGGGCCGGGCCTCCGGGTCCCACAGCGCGAGCGAGGCGATCGAGGTGAACGCGGGCAGCGCCCGCCGGTCGCCCGCGGTCAGCGTGGGCACGGCCATGTCGCTGGTCTTCTCGCGGCGCAGCCCCGTCTCGGGGTCCTCCTCGACCTCGCCGAGGACGGCGACGATGGGGACGAGCAGCCGCGCGTCCCGCAGGGCCTCCAGCACGGGGCCGTGGGCGGTTCTGTTCTCCGCCCAGGCCGCGAGGGCCGCGGCGAGCCGCGGGTCGGCGGTACCGTCGTCGTCGGAGAAACCGGGGTCAGGGATGTTCTTGAGCGCCACGTACCGAGCCTAACCGCCGCTCCCGGGCCGCTTTCCCAGCGGGTCGACGGCTCGCGCACAGCCCACGCCCAGGCGGCGTTCCTAGCGTCCCGCCCATGCCTCGTCCCCGCCTCGCCCTGCCGGCGGTCGTGCTCGCGGCGGCCGCCCTGTGCGCGCCCGCCGTACGTCCGGCCGATCCTGCTCCGACCGCCTCTCGGCCCAGCATGGAGGAGACCGCCACCGTGACCGTGGAAGTGGATCTCGACGCCGTCCTCGCGGAGGCGGTGGGACCTGTCGTCGCCGCGAGCGACGGGTCCGTGTCGGTGGCGGTGCTCGATCTCGGGACCGGGCGCTCGGCCTCGTACGGCGGTGCGGGCCGGACGTACGACACCGCCAGCATCGTGAAGCTCGACATCCTCGCGGCCCTGCTGCTTCGCGCGCAGGACGAGGGCCGGGAGCCGACCGCGGCGGAGCGGACGGCCGCCGCCGCGATGATGCGGCACAGCGACAACGCGTCGGCGACCACGCTCTGGCAGACCGTCGGCGGAGCCGAGGGGCTCGACGCGGCGAACGCGCGGCTCGGGCTCTCGGAGACGACCGGGGCGGCGGCGTGGGGGCTGACGCAGACCACGCCCGTAGACCAACTGACTCTGCTGGCAGCGGTGTTCGGGACGGACTCGCCGCTGGACGCGGACTCCCGCGCGTATGCCGCGGAGCTGATGGAGGGTGTGGTCGCCGGGCAGGACTGGGGCGTGTCCGCGGCGGGTGACCTGTCGGCGCTGAAGAACGGGTGGCTGCCGAGGGACACGACCGGCCTGTGGGACATCAACAGCGTGGGCCGGGTGACGGCCGGCGGGCGTGTCTTCCTGGTGGCGGTGGTGTCCGACGGACATGCCACGAAGGAAGCCGGCATCGGGCTCGTGGAAGACGCGGCCCGGGCGGCGGTCAGCGCGGTGGGCGCGGTCCTGTAGGGCGGCTGCCGCGCCACAGGACGACCGCCGCGGCGAGCAGCAGCGCTCCGAGGCCGCCGGCGGTGGGGGCGAGCAGCCCGATCGGCTTGCCGTCGTCGGGGGCGGTCTGCGGGCCGGGACCGAAGTAGCGGCCGGCGTAGCCGGAGGTGGCGCTCTTGGGGTCGCCGCCCTTGAGCTCGAGTCCGGCCTCGATCGCGGCGGCCGGGTCGACGGTGCCGTACCCCTTGGCGTCGCTGCGGCCGTCCTTGGGCCGGTTGCGCGCGGTGTCGATGAGGAGCTGCTTGACCTGGGCGGGGGTCAGATCCGGGTGGGCGGCGCGGACCAGCGCGACGGCGCCGGAGACGAAGGCGGCGGCGGCGCTGGTGCCCCAGCCCTCGTAGTAGCGACGGTCCGGGTCGGCGATGACGATGTCCACGCCGGGGGCGCTGACGGTGGCGTACCAGCGGCTGGTGGAGAAGGAGGCGCGGGTGCCCCAGCGGTCGACGGCGGTGACGGCGACGACGCCGGGGTAGGCGGCGGGGTACGAGATGTGGCTGCCCTTCTCGCCGCCGTTGCCGGCCGAGGCGACGACGGAGACGCCCTTGGAGAGGGCGTACTGGACGGCCGCGTCCTCGCCGGCGTCGGCGTGGGCGGACTTGGAGTCGTCGCCGAGGGAGAGGTTGATGACGTCGGCGCCGTGGTCGGTGGCCCAGCGGATGCCTTCGGCGAGGGCGGTGCCCCGGGTCTTGCGGGCCTTGTCGCGGGCCTTGTCGGTGCCTTCGAGGATGACCCGGACGGGCAGGATCTTCACCTTGGGGGCGATCCCGAGGACGCCGTCCTGACGGCCGGCGCCGTGGCCGTGCCCGGCGATGATGCCGGCCATGGCGGTGCCGTGCCGGGCCCAGGCGCGCTCGCCGCGTTCGGCGCCGAAGCCGACGAGGTCCTTGCCGTCGAGGACCGAACCGACGAGGTCGGGGTGCTCGGCGTCGACGCCGGTGTCCAGCACGGCGACGGTGATGCCCTCGCCCTTGGTGGTGCGCCATGCCTGGGTGGTGTGCATGGCTTCGAGGCCCCACTGGCGGGCGCGGATGGTGTCGGCGTACGCGGGGGTGGTGGTGGCGGGGAGGACGGCGAACGCGGTGGCGAGGACCGCCGCGAGGGTACGGGGGCGGTTCACCGGTCGCCGTCCTTCTTCGCCGTGGCGGTGAGGGCCGCGCGCAGTCCGCGTTCGACGCGGTCTGCGACGCCCTTGGCCTCGTGGCCGAGGCCGGCCTGGGCGGGGGCGCTGGTCTGTCCGGTGGCCATGGCGCGTTCGGCGGGCTCGGGGGTGGCGACGGGGCGGCCGTCGGCGAAGCCGGAGACGGCGGTGACGACGACGGGGAGGTCGGCGAGTGGGCGGGTGAACCAGCTGGCACGCTGCGCGGCGCCGAAGCGGGCGGCGACGGTGCCGGGGCCGGCGAGCGCCGGGGGGACGTCGGCGGCGATCCCGGCGGCTCCCTCCCCGGCGAGGGAGCGGGTGGCCTCGGGCTCGGCCTGGGTGAAGACGAGGCCGACGGTGACGACGCTGCTGGCGGTGGCGTCGGTGTAGGTGGCCCGCAGGACGCGGTCGCAGCCGACGGCCTGCACGGCGGTGAGGAGGCTCTTCTGCAGGACGGCGGCCGAGCAGGGGGCGTCGGCCGCGACGACGACCCGCGTCCAGGTGCGATCGGCGGCGCCGGGTCCGGCGCCGGGGCCGGCGAGGGTACGGGGGAAGAGGGTGTCGACGGGGACGTCGTGCCACAGGCCCTTGGCCTGCTCGTACCCGGCGGGGTCGGCGGCTGCTCCGGCGTCGGTGGCGGCGAGCACGGCCCCGGCGAGGGCTCCGCCGATGAGTCCGACCCCGAGGACGAGACAGGCCCCGGCGGCGACGACCCGCCCGGTGCGGCGCTCCCTGATGGGCCGCAGTCGGGTGGTCGTCTCGACGGGGCTCTCGGGCGGCACGGTGAAGGGGCGGTAGGCGGCGTGGTGGTGGCGCGGGGGCGGGGGCGCGGCGGTCGGTGCGGGGCGCGCGGGCGCGGGCCTGAAGGGCGCGGGGCGCACGGGCTCGGTGGTGCGGATGGGCCTCAGCCGGGTGGTCGTCTCGACGGCGGGCAGGTCGGAGGCGGGGACCGGGCCCACGGGGCGCGGGGAGGGGACGGCGACCGGCGGTCGATGACCGCCACCGGCGGCGGGCGCGGTACGCGGCGCGGCCGTGGGCTGCTGCGGGGGCACACCGGAGCCGGAACCGGCGGTGGTGGGCCGACCCGCAGGGGCTATGGACGGGGCCGCCGCCGGCCGCGGCGGGACGGGGGCGGTGTGTCCGGAGTCAGGAGCGGTGTCCGGCCTGGCCTGGGCCACGGGCGGGGCCGACGACGGTCGCGGTGGGGCGGAGGGGGCGTGGCTGGTGCCCGTCGGGGCGGCCGGCATGGACGCCGTACGCCGAGGCGAGCCCGAGGCATCCACCGGCGCGGCGGCCGGGGCCACGGGGGCCACCGGCGGGGTCGACGCCGGTCGCGGAGGGGCGGTGCGGGCGGCGCGCCCGGCATCCGTCGGACTGGCCGGGGCAACGGGGGCCACCGGCGCAGCCGACGCCGCTCGCGGAGAGGCGGTGCGGGCGGCGTAGCCGGCGCCCGTCGGGGCAGCCGGGGCCACCGGCGGGGTCGACGAGTGGCCGGTGCCCGGCGGCGTGGCCGGGGGCACGGGCGGGGCCGACGGAGCCGTGCCGGCCGGAGCGGGCGGCGGCTGTGGCGGGCTCGGCGGGGCTGTTTGCGGGTGAGCGGTGCTCGCGGCGGGCCGGCTCGGGGTGCCGGGGGCGCCGGCGTCGGCGCTCGGTCCCGTCGGCGCGGGCGGGAGCAGGGCGTCGGTGATGCGGGACGTGGGGTGGTGCGCGTCGGTGCTCATCGCCGCCCCCCTGGTCGTCCCGTTGTCGTGCCTGCCCCGGCAATGCCCGCCACTCTACGGGCTGTTCCCCGCAGCACGGGAACCCAGGGGCTACCCACCCGTAAACCCGTCTGGCAAGCTCGGGCCATGACTCCCCGCGCCGCCGACCGGGCCCGGTACGACCGGGCCACCGCCCATCTCGACGCGCCCGTCGCCATCGTCGATCTGGAGGCGTTCGACGCCAACGCCGACGACCTCGTGCGGCGCGCCGGCGGCAAGCCGATCCGGGTGGCGAGCAAGTCCGTGCGGTGTCGGGCGCTCCTGGAGCGGGTGCTGGCGCGCGAGGGGTTCGCGGGGATCATGTCGTTCACGCTCGACGAGTCGCTGTGGCTGGCCCGCGCCGGGTTCGAGGACGTCCTGCTCGCCTATCCCTCCGCCGACCGGACCTCGTTCGGCGAACTCGCGAACGACCCCAAGCTCGCCGCGGCCGTGACCGTGATGGTCGACGACCCGGCCCAGCTGGAGCTGATCGACGCGGCACGCGCGGGCGGCGGCGAGGAGGTCCGGGTCTGTCTGGAGCTGGACACCTCGCTCCGGCTGCTCGGCGGCCGGGTGCGGGTAGGCGCCCTGCGCTCCCCGCTGCGCGAGCCCGCCCAGCTCGCCGAACTGGCCCGTTCCATCGCCCGTCGGCCCGGCTTCCGGCTCGTCGGGATCATGGCGTACGAGGGGCATGTCGCGGGTGTGGGGGACTCGGTCGCCGGACGGCCGCTGCGCTCCCGGGCGATCCGTCTCATGCAGTCGGCCGCCCGCAAGGAGCTGGAGTCCCGGCGCGCGGCCGTGGTCCGTGCGGTGCGGGCGGTGGCCCCGGACCTGGAGTTCGTCAACGGCGGCGGTACGGGCAGCGTGCAGCACACTGCGGCCGAGGACGCGGTGACCGAGATCGCCGCCGGTTCGGGTCTCTACGTGCCGCGTCTCTTCGACAACTACACCTCTTTCACCGGCCGGCCGGCGGCTCTCTTCGCGCAGCCGGTCGTGCGCCGTCCCGGCGTCGGCGTGGTGACGGTGCTCGGCGGCGGCTACCCCGCTTCCGGTGCGGCGGGGGCGGACCGGCTGCCGGTCCCGTACCTCCCGGAGGGGCTGCGGTACGACCCCCAGGAGGGCCCCGGCGAGGTGCAGACGCCGCTGCTCGGCTCCCCCGCCGACGATCTCCTCATCGGGGACAAGGTGTGGTTCCGGCACGCGAAGGCCGGGGAGCTGTGCGAGCGGTTCGACAGCCTGCAGCTGATCGAGGGCGACCGGATCACGGCGACCGTCCCCACGTACCGGGGCGAGGGCCGCACCTTCCTCTGACCGGCGGTCAGGAGCCGGGAGTGATCGAGCTTCCCACTCCCCCGCTCGTCGTGCTGCCGATGGGCAGGATCCCCTTGGTGATCTCGTCCATCGTGGCGAGCGGCGGGCCGTCGGCTCCCGCGTCGAAGGCGAAGCGCACGACGACCGGCGACTCGCTGCCCGTCGGGGAGGGGAAGACGAGCGACTGGACGTAGCCGCCGGGGCCCTTGCCGGTGGTGACCTGCCACCGGACCAGATAGCCGGTGCGTCCGGCGACGACGGCGGGGCGGGCGGCGACCTGCTTGTGGGACTGGATGTCGCCGTAGAGCCAGTTCCCGAAGACGTCGTCCCCGAAGTAGGCGTCGGCGGCCAGGGCGATGTCCTCCTTGGCCAGGGCCTCGGGGGTGGCGGCGTCGGTCCCCGAGGCCGAGTGGGAGGACACGGTGCCGTGCCGGCACCGCTTGTTGGTGGCGCCGGGGCAGGGGTACTCGCCGACGGTCGTGATCGTCGGAGCGCCGCCCGAGGTGTACTCCGGCTTCTCCCAGCCCTTGACGACCGGGAGCGTGATGCCGTTGATCTGGTCGACGACCTTCGTGGTGTCCTCGGCGGGCGGGCTGCTGGAGGAGGTGGCGGTCGGCGCCGATGTGGTCGTGGTCGCCGAGGTCGGACCCGCCGTGCCCGGGTCCTTCTCCTCGTCACCGCCGACGAGGACGACGACACCGGCGACGACCGCGGCGACGACGGCCACCGCGCCGGCACCGAGCGCGACGGCCCTGCCCCGCCCGCGGCCGGGCGCGGGAATGGCCGCGACGGCCGTCGTGGGTGCCGTGGCCTGGCGGGTGTGCGCGGTCCAGGCCGTACCGTCCCACCAGCGTTCGACGGTGGGCGCGGCCTGGTCCGGATACCAGCCGGGAGGGGTCGTCATGCTCATTGCGCAAGCCTAGAGGGCGGGTTCAGGAACCGAACACGGAGTCCCACTGGTCGGGCACGACACTGCCGTCGGCACGCCGCACGGGCTGTGCCGTGCCGTCGGAGGCGATGTAGCCGGTGGTGGCACAGGGATAGGGGCTCGTCTTCGCCTTCTTGGGCTCGATGAACATCGGGTTCACGATCCAGCGGCCGTCGCTGTCGTCGTACGCGCGGCACATCAGCTCGTTCTTGTTGCGGTTGAGGACCAGGCGCAGTCCGGTCGCGTCGCGCAGGAAGGAGATGTCGGTGTCGGAGTCGCCGGCGGCGAACACCTGGCGCCGGGAGGCCGGTTGGACGCGCTCGGCGGCGGGCCCGCGCACGCCGAAGATCTCCTGGTTGATCCAGCAGCGCTTGCCGTCGATGTACGTGATCATCGAGTCCTCGCCGTCACGGACGCCACCGCACCCCTTCAGCCGGGCACCGAGCCGGCCGTGCTCGGTGGTGTTGCGGATGCCGATGGCATGCGAGGGCGCGATGCCGACGCCCCGGGCCCAGACGTCGACGACCGGTTCGGGCGAGGCCGAGACGATCCAGACGTCGAAGCCTGCCGCGCGAAGGGTACGGACGAGGTCGCGCTGCTGCTCGTAGTAGCGGACCCAGGCGGTGACCTCGCCGGTGCCGACCCGCTGGGTGGCTCCTGTCGGCGCGGCGAGGTTCTCGGCGCGGGCGGCCGCGGCGAAGGACTCGACCTGGCGGGTGGTCCAGCCGCGCAGGAGCTGGGCGAGCCAGGCGTACTGCGGTTCCATCCGACGGTGGTCGAAGCCCGTGAACGCCTCGCTGCCGGTGGTCGTGGCGCCCTCCGCGTAGACGGAGAGGATCTCGTCGGCGCAGCGGGTGTCGGTCGCCGTGGGCAGGATGCGGACACCGGTGGGGCAGGCGTCGCGCAGGGCGGCGGCCGCGCCCGGGGTCAGATAGCGGCTGGTGGTGGTCCAGTCGTCGTTCGCGGGCGGACGGATGCGGTCGTTGCGCAGGAGCCAGTACATCGTGGCGTCGCCGACGTCGTTCTTGATGACGGTGTTGTCCCAGTCGAAGACGGCGACGGGCCGGTCGCCGCGCCTGTCCCCGCAGTGCGCGTCGATGAGCTCCTGCAGTCTCGCGCGGTTGTCGCCGTACCAGCCCTCGGAGACCTTCAGCGTGGGGCACTTCCCGGGTCCGGCGTGGGCGGGCGGGGCGGTGGCCAGGCCGGCGAGGGCGAGAACCGTGGCGGCCGTGGCGGTGATGCGGCGGAATCGGGTGTTCATGGGCGCGCTCCTGTCGGGGATGTCCGGATGCACGACAGCCGGGCGCCTTGCGACGCCCGGCTGTCGGGGTGGGGTGGAGATGGGTTTAGAGCGGGGTCACGTACGCGCCCGAGATGCCGCCGTCGACGAGGAAGTCGGTGGCGTTGATGAAGGAGGAGTCGTCGCTGGCGAGGAAGGCGACGGCGGCGGCGATCTCCTCCGCCTCGGCGAAGCGGCCGACGGGGATGTGCACGAGCCGGCGCGCGGCCCGCTCCGGGTCCTTGGCGAACAGCTCCTGGAGGAGCGGGGTGTTGACCGGCCCGGGGCAGAGGGCGTTGACGCGGATGCCCTCGCGGGCGAACTGGACGCCCAGCTCGCGGGACATGGCGAGCACGCCGCCCTTGGAGGCGGTGTACGAGATCTGGCTGGTGGCCGCGCCCATGATGGCGACGAAGGAGGCGGTGTTGATGATCGAGCCGCGTCCCTGTCGCTGCATGTAGGGCAGGGCGGCCTTGCAGCACAGGTAGACCGAGGTCAGGTTGACGTCCTGGACGCGCTTCCACGCCTCCAGGCCGGTGGTGAGGATCGAGTCGTCGTCGGGCGGGGAGATGCCCGCGTTGTTGAAGGCGATGTCGACGGAGCCGTAGGTGTCGAAGGCGACCTTGAAGAGGTTCTCGACCTCCTCGGGGTCGGTGACGTTCACCTTCACGAACGTCCCGCCGACCTCCTCCGCGGCGGCCTTGCCCGCGGTCTCGTCGATGTCGCCGCAGACGACGTTCGCGCCCTCGGAGGCGAGGCGGCGGGCGGTGGCGAGGCCGATGCCGCTGCCGGCCCCGGTGATGACGGCGGTACGGCCGACCAGACGGCGGCAGACGATCTCTTCGGTGCTCATGCGGTTCAGGCCTCCGTGCTTTCCGTGCTGATGAAGACGTTCTTGGTCTCGGTGAAGGCGGTGAGGGCGTCGGGGCCGAGCTCCCGGCCGAGGCCGGACTGCTGGTAGCCGCCGAACGGGGTCCAGTAGCGGACGCTGGAGTGGGAGTTGACGGAGAGGTTGCCGGCCCGGACGGCGCGCGAGACGCGCAGGGCGCGGCCCACGTCACGGGTCCAGATGGAGCCGGACAGTCCGTACTCGGTGGCGTTGGCGAGGCGTACGGCGTCGGCCTCGTCCTCGAAGGGCAGGACGACGGCGACCGGTCCGAAGACCTCCTCGACGGCGCAGGGCGCGTCCTCGGCGAGGCCGGTGAGGACGGTCGGCGGGAACCAGAAGCCGGGGCCCGCGGGGGCCTTGCCCCGGATGCCGGGGAGGGAGTCGGGGACGTACGCGCGGACGCGCTCCAGCTGGGCCTTGGAGATCAGCGGGCCCATCTGGGTCTTCTCGCCGGCCGGGTCGCCGACCACGATCTCCTCGACGGCGGGGGTGAGCAGCTCCAGGAAGCGGTCGTACACGGAGCGCTGGACGAGGATGCGGGTGCGGGCGCAGCAGTCCTGGCCGCTGTTGTCGAGGAAGGACATCGGTGCCGCGGCCGCCGCGGCCTCGATGTCGGCGTCGGCGAAGACGATGTTGGGGCTCTTGCCGCCGAGTTCGAGCGTCACGCGCTTCACCTGGTCGGCGCACTTCGCCATGATGCTCTTGCCGACCCGCGTCGAGCCGGTGAAGACGATCTTGGCGATGCCGGGGTGTTCGACGAGCGCGTTGCCCGCGACGGCGCCCTCGCCCGGAAGGACCTGGAAGAGGCCCTCGGGGAGGCCGGCCTCAAGGGCCAGCTCGGCGAGGCGGAGCGCGGTGAGCGGGGTGGTCTCGGCCGGCTTGAGGATCACCGCGTTGCCGGCGGCGAGGGCCGGGGCGGTGGCCCAGGCGGCGATCGGCATGGGGAAGTTCCAGGGCGCGATCACGCCGACGACGCCGAGGGGTTCGAGGATCGTGATGTCGAGACCGCCGGCGACGGGGATCTGGCGGCCGTTCAGCCGCTCCACTCCCCCGGCCGCGTAGTCGAGCAGGTCACGGACGTTGCCCGCCTCCCAGCGGGCGTTGCCGAGGGTGTGGCCGGCCTCGCGCACTTCGAGGAGGGCGAGCTCCTCGATGTGGGTGTCGACGACGGCCGCGAAGCGGCGCAGCAGCCGGGCTCGGTCCGCCGGAGCGGCCGCGGCCCAGCCGCGCTGGGCTTGGGCCGCCCGTGCGACGGCGGCGTCGACATCGGCCGGAGTGGCGGCGGGGACGGTCGCGACGACCTCTTCGGTCGCCGGGTTGAGTACCTCGAGTTCCTGGAGCAACTCTTTCCTCACATGCGTTCGAAGGAGCGGCGCAGCTCCCAGTCGGTCACCGCGGCGTCGTACGCGTCGAGTTCGACGCGGGCCATGTTGCGGTAGTGCGCGACGACCTCGTCCCCGAAGGCGGCCTTGGCGATCGGGCTGGTCTCCCAGAGCTCGGCGGCCTCGCGCAGGGTGGTGGGGACGTGGGCGTACTCGGCGGTGTAGGCGTTCCCGTCACAGGCCGCGGGCAGTTCGAGCCGCTGCTCGATGCCGTACAGGCCGGCGGCGACCAGGCCGGCGACGGCGAGGTGGGGGTTGACGTCTCCGCCCGGCAGACGGTTCTCGAAGCGCATCGAGCGGCCGTGTCCGACGACGCGCAGGGAACAGGTCCGGTTGTCGACGCCCCAGGCGACGGCGGTGGGGGCGAAGGAGCCGGGCTGGAAGCGCTTGTAGGAGTTGATGTTGGGGGCGTAGAGGAGGGAGAAGTCGCGCAGGGCGGCGAGCTGTCCGGCGAGGAAGTGCCGCATGACGTCCGACATCCCGCCGGGTCCGTCGCCGGCCATGACGTTCGTGCCGTCGGCGTCCTGGAGCGAGAGGTGGATGTGGCAGGAGTTGCCCTCGCGCTCGTTGTACTTCGCCATGAAGGTGAGCGAGACGCCTTCCTGGGCGGCGATCTCCTTGGCGCCCGTCTTGTAGACGGAGTGCTGGTCGCAGGTGACGAGGGCCTCGTCGTACTTGAAGGCGATCTCGTGCTGGCCGGGGTTGCACTCGCCCTTGGCGGACTCGACGGTCAGCCCGGCGCCGGCCATCTCGTTGCGGATCCGGCGCAGGAGGGGCTCGATGCGCCCGGTGCCGAGGACGGAGTAGTCGATGTTGTACTGGTTGACGGGGGTCAGGTTCCGGTAGTTCGCGTCCCAGGCCTGCTCGTAGGTGTCCTTGAAGACGATGAACTCCAGCTCCGTGCCGACGTGGGCGGTGTAGCCGTGTTCGGCGAGCCGTTCCAGCTGGCGGCGGAGGATCTGGCGGGGTGCGGCGACGACGGGTGAGCCGTCGTTCCAGGCGAGGTCGGCGATCAGCATCGCCGTACCCTCGTTCCACGGGACGCGGCGCAGGGTGGAGAGGTCGGGGTGCATGGCGAAGTCGCCGTAGCCGCGGTCCCAGGAGGACATCTCGTATCCGTCGACCGTGTTCATCTCGGTGTCGACGGCCAGGAGATAGTTGCAGCCCTCGGTGCCGTGGTCGAGGACGTCGTCGAGGAAGAACGGTGCGGCGAACCGCTTGCCCTGGAGCCGCCCCTGCATGTCGGGGAAGGCCAGGACGACTGTGTCGATCTCACCGCTCGCGACGAGGGCACGGAGCTCCTCGACGGAGAGCGGGGCTTTGCGGTCTGCCACGGGATTACTCCTCCTTCGGCCAGCCGGAAGCCATAAGGTATTGCCGAAGACCATTGCTTGGGAAGGGGAAACCGCAACGTGGCGAAGATCGGCGAGGAGACGGACGCGGTGACGGGCGCCGCGGCGCACATGCCGGACCGGCTGACGCCCGTGCTGCGGCCGGTGCGAGCGGGCAACGGCTTCGAGGAGGCGCTGGAGCAGATCCTTCAGGTCGTACGGCTCGGCCTGGTGCCCGGCGGGGAGCGGCTGCCCGCCGAGCGGGAGCTGGCCGACCGGATGGGGATCAGCCGGGTCACCCTGCGGGAAGTCCTGAAGGTGCTCCAGGAGCAGGGGCTCGTGGAGAGCCGGCGCGGGCGGTACGGCGGAACGTTCGTGCTGCACCGGTCGCAGACGGCCGACGAGGACGAGCTGCGCCGCCGGATCGCCGCGATCGACGTCGAGGACACCTTGCGCTTCCGCGAGGTCCTGGAGGTCGGCGCGGCGGGGCTCTGCGCGGCGCACGGGCTGACGGACGAGGGTACGGAGCGGCTCCGCGCGGCCCTGGCGGCCACGCACGACGCCCCGCTGGCGGACTACCGACGCCAGGACACGCTGCTCCATCTCACGCTGGCCGAACTCTCGGGCTCCCCGACGCTCACCGCCCAGTACGCCGCCGTCCGGGCGACGGTCAACGACCTCCTCGACTGCATCCCCCTGCTCGTACGCAACCTGGAGCACTCCCAGCACCAGCACACCGCGTTGGTGGAGGCCGTCCTCGACGGCGACGCGGACGCGGCCCGCGAGGTCATGCGCGAACACTGCGGCGGCACGGCGGCGCTGCTGCGGGGCTTCCTGACGTGAGCGGGCGAGCGGGCCTCCGGACGCCTCCCGGAGGGGCGCCCGGAGGTGCGCCGAGCCCTGAACGAAGGTCACGTAACCGGAAAGTAACGCACGGGGGTTGCGTTCCAGCCGACCCGGCGCAAAGGTATGGTCCCATTCCATTGGGCCCGACGCGGGAGCTGACGCTGCCATGACGCTCGAAGACACCACCGGGGACAAGACAGCACCTGACGACTACCTCGAACGCCGGGCGCTGCGCCGCGGCAGCGCCGGCTGGCTGCTGCTGACCGGACTCGGCGTGGCCTACGTCGTCTCCGGCGACTTCTCCGGCTGGAACATCGGCCTGTCCAAGGGCGGATTCGGCGGACTCGCCGTCGCCACCGTGCTGATGGGCGCGATGTACGCCTGTCTCGTCTTCGCGCTCGCCGAGCTCTCCGCGATCCTGCCCACGGCGGGCGGCGGCTACGGCTTCGCGCGCCGGGCGCTCGGCACCTGGGGCGGCTTCCTCACCGGCACCGCGATCCTCATCGAGTACATCCTCGCTCCCGCCGCGATCTCCATCTTCATCGGCGACTACGTCGAATCGCTCGGCCTGTTCGGCCTGGAGTCCGGCTGGCCCGTCTATCTCGCCTGCTTCGTGATCTTCATCGGGATCCATCTGTGGGGGGTGGGCGAGGCGCTGCGCTTCAGTCTGATCGTGACGGCGATCGCGGTCGCGGCCCTGGTCATCTTCGCGCTGGGCGCGCTCAGCGACTTCCACGTCGACGGGCTGAACGACATCCCGGTCGACACCGACGCGCTCGGCTCCAACTCCTGGCTGCCGTACGGCCTGCTCGGGATCTGGGCCGCGTTCCCCTTCGGCATGTGGTTCTTCCTCGGGGTCGAGGGCGTGCCGCTCGCCGCGGAGGAGGCCAAGGACCCGGTCCGCTCGATGCCGAAGGCGCTCGCGATCTCGATGGGCATCCTGGTGCTGCTCGCCGTGATGACCTTCTTCGCCTCGACCGGGGCGCGCGGCTCGGCCGCCATCCAGGAGGCGGGCAACCCGCTGGTCGTGGCGCTGCAGGGCGACGGGGACCCGACGCTGCTCAGCCGGTTCGTGAACTACGCGGGCCTCGCCGGCCTCGTGGCCTCGTTCTTCTCGCTCATCTACGCCGGTTCGCGCCAGCTCTTCGCCCTGTCCAGGGCCGGCTACCTGCCCCGGTTCCTCTCCCTCACCAGCCGCCGCAAGTCGCCGTACCTGGGGCTGCTCATCCCGGGCGCGATCGGTTTCGCGCTCGCCGCGGGGACCGGGAACGGCGCGCGGATGCTGAACATCGCGGTGTTCGGCGCGACCATCTCGTACGCCTTGATGGCGCTCTCCCACATCGTGCTGCGCCGCCGCGAGCCGGAGCTGCACCGTCCGTACCGGACGCCGGGCGGGGTGGCGACCTCGTCCGTGGCCTTCGTCCTCGCCCTGTCGGCTCTGGTCGCGACCTTCCTGGTCGACAAGGACGCGGCGTTCATCGCGCTGGGGGTCTATGTGATCGCCCTCGCCTACTTCGCGTTCTACAGTCGGAAGCATCTGGTGGCCAAGGCGCCGGAGGAGGAGTTCGCGGCGCTGGCGGCGGCCGAGGCCGAACTCGAACGCGACTGACCACCACGTACCGACGGAGGAGCTACACCGTGTCCAAGCCGCTCATCGGCGTGACGACCTATCTGGACCAGGCCCGCTGGGGGGTGTGGGACATGCCGGCGGCCCTGCTGCCGGCGCAGTACCCACGGCTGGTCCAGGCGAGCGGTGGCCACGCGGCGATGCTCCCGCCGGACGAGCCGTCGGCCGCGGCCGCGGTGGTGGCCCGGCTCGACGGTCTGGTGGTCGCGGGCGGCGCGGACGTCGAGCCGGTGCGGTACGGGGCGGAGCCCGATCCCCGTACCGGCCCGCCCGCCCGGGCCAGGGACACGTGGGAGCTGGCCCTGGTCGAGGCGGCGCTGGCCGCGGGCACTCCGCTGCTCGGCATCTGCCGGGGCATGCAGCTGCTCAACGTGGCGCTGGGCGGCACCTTGGTCCAGCACCTGGACGGCCATGTGGAGGCGGTCGGCGTGATCGGCCGCCACGCGGTGAAGCCGGTTCCCGGAACGCTGTACGCGTCCCTGGTCCCCGAGTCGGCCTCGGTGCCGACCTACCACCACCAGGCCGTGGACCGCCTGGGCGAGGGCCTGGCGGCGTCGGCGTACGCGGAGGACGGCACGACCGAGGCGATCGAACTGGCCGCCCCGGCGTGGGCCCTGGGCGTCCAGTGGCACCCGGAGATGGGCGAGGACCTCCGGGTGATGCGGGGCCTGATCGCGGCGGCGACGGGCCAGACCCGCCCCGCACCACGAAACCTGGCCACGACGACGTCCAACTGACACCACGCACCACGCGGCCGGTCGCGGGCGCCGCACAGAACGCCGCCCCACCCCGGGGGCGCGGGGAGCCACCCGCTCAGCCGCTGCGCACCCGGGGCTGCGGCCGCGTCGAGGGGCGCGGGGAACCGCGCGCTCAACCACAACGCACCCGCAGGCTTCGTACGACGCCGCCCCACCCCGGGCCTGCGGGGAACCGCGCTCAACCGCAACGCACCCGCAGGCTCCACACGACCCCGTCCCCCGGCGCCGTCGAGCGTGCCCGCGGGGAACCGCGCTAGGTCCCCGGCGGCCTCGCCCTGGTCAGCGACAGCAGGTCGCGCGCCGGCCCCGTCGGGCGGTGGCCGGTCGGCCAGACCGCGCGGAGGTCCCGGCGGAGCAGCACGCCCTCGACCGGGATCTCGACCAGGCGGCGCGAGGTCAGCTCCTCCACGACGGCGAGCTCGCTCAGCACGGCGGGCCCCGCGGAGCTGACCGCCGCCGCCTTCACCGCCGTGGTGGACGCGAGTTCGAGCAGCGGCTGCGCGAGGCCGCCGTGCCCGGAGAGCGCGGAGTCGAGCACCTGGCGGGTCCCCGAACCCCGCTCGCGCAGGATCAGCGGGGTCGCGGCCAACTCCCCCGGCTCCAGCGGCCTGCGGCGACGTGCCCACGCGTGGGACGGCGCCGCGACCACGAGGAGCCGGTCGCGGGCGACGACCGCCCCGTCCAGCCCGTCGGGCACGGAGAGCCCCTCCACGAACCCCAGGTCCGCCTCGTCCGCGAGCAGCCGCTCCGCGACCGCCGCCGAGTTGCCCGCCATCAGCGACACGGCCGTGTCCGGCCGCTCCGCGCGCAGCGCGATCAGCCAGCCCGGCAGCAGATACTCGGCGATGGTCATCGACGCGGCCACCCGCAGCCGCGAATCCCGCCTGCCCCGCAGCGCCTGCGCCCCCGCGTCGAACGCCTCCGCCGCCTCCACGATCCGCCGCGCCCAGTCGGTCACCAGAGCCCCCGCGTCCGTGAGGCGCGAGCCGCGTGGCGAACGGTCCACCAGGGCGACCCCGAGCTGCCGCTCCATCGACCGGATCCGGCTGCTCGCCGCGGGCTGCGTGATGCCCACCTCGCGGGCGGCCCGCCCCAGGCTGCCGTGCCGGGCGACCGCCAGGAGCAGTTCGAGCGCGCCGAGGTCGGGGACCCGGTGGGACACGGGTGCGGTCTCGGTAGGCTCACTGCTCATAAAGTCAGCTTATGACGTCATAGTGCCAAGATCCCTGGTCGGGCCCGCGCGGCCGCGCGAGGGTGAGGCCATGGCAACCCTCGCAGCTTCCCGTCCGGTCCCCCGCGCCACCACCCCCGGCGCGCGGGCGACCGCGGTCCGCCACCTCGGCCCCAACTGGTACGCCTCGGTGATGGGCACCGCCATCGTCGCCAACGCGGGAGCGGCCCTCCCCGTGCACGTGCCCGGTCTGCGTACCGCCTGCACGGCCGTCTGGGCGCTCTCCTTCGCGATGCTCCTCGCCCTGCTCGCCGCCCGCTCCGCGCACTGGATCCACCACCGCGACCGGGCCAGGGAGCACCTCATGGACCCGGCCGTGGCACCGTTCTACGGCTGTCTCTCGATGGCGCTTCTGGCGGTCGGCGGCGGCGCCCTGATCGTGGGCCGGGACTGGACGGGGCTCCCCGCCGCCGTCGCGATCGACACCGTGCTGTTCATCGCCGGCTCGGCCGTCGGCCTGGCCGCCGCGGTCGCGATCCCGTACCTCATGGTGGTGCACCACAAGATCGAGAGCGCGTCCCCGGTGTGGCTCCTCCCGGTCGTCGCCCCGATGGTCTCCGCCGCCCTCGGCCCGCTGCTCCTGCCCCATCTGCCGGCCGGCCAGGCTCAGCAGACGCTGCTGATCGCCTGTTACGCGATGTTCGGCATCAGTCTGCTCGCCACCCTGGTGATGCTGCCGCTGGTCTTCGGCCGGCTCGTCACCGGTGGCCCGCTGCCCCTCGCGCTCACCCCCACCCTCTTCCTGGTCCTCGGCCCGCTGGGCCAGTCGACCACCGCCGCGAACAAGTTCGCCGATGTCGCGCCCGGCGTGCTGCCCGCTCCGTACGCCCACGGCTTCACCGCCTTCGCCGTCCTCTACGGGGTGCCGGTGATGGGCTTCGCCCTGCTGTGGCTGGCGCTCGCCGGGGCGATGGTGCTGTGGGCCCGCCGTCGGGGCATGGGGTTCGCGATGACCTGGTGGGCCTTCACCTTCCCGGTCGGCACGTGTGTGACGGGCGCGGAGGGACTCGCCCACCACACGGGCCTGGTCGCCTTCCGCTGGCTCGCCGTCGCGCTGTACGTGTTCCTCGTCGCGGCCTGGCTGGTGGCCGGGTTCCACACCCTGCGGGGTCTGTTCAGCGGAGCGCTGCTCGCAGCTCCCGGCCGAGGACCCGTGGCGCCTGGGCCAGTGACGGCCCGTACCAGGTGAGGTGACGCCCGCTGACGAGTGCGACGGCGATCCCGGGGAACGCCTCGGGGCCGTCGTCGGCCGTGAAGCGGTACGGCTCGTCGGGCAGCACGACCAGGTCGGCGCCGGCGGCCCGGAGTTCGTCGAGGGGGATGCGCGGATACCGGTCCGCGTGATCGGCGTACAGCTGACGGACGCCGAGGCGGGCCAGCAGGTCGCCGGCGAAGGTGTCGCGGCCGAGGACCATCCAGGGCCGGCGCCAGATCGGTACGACGGCGGTCGGCGGCTCGCCCGGCGCGTCCACGGCGGCCCACGCCTCCTCCGCCTCGTCCAGCCAGCGGGGCCGGTCGGCCACGCCGCAGGCCCGGAGCGTCCGGTCCAGCTCGCGGAACGCCTGGTCGAGCGTGCGTACCTCGGTGACCAGGACCTCCGTCCCGGCGGCGCGCAGCGCTGCCAGGTCGGGGGCGCGGTTCTCCTCCTCGTTGGCGATCACCAGGTCGGGCCGGAGGGCGGTGATCGCGGCGATGTCGGGGTTCTTCGTGCCCCCGATCCGTACGAGGTCGAGATCCGCCGGGTGGCTGCACCAGTCGGTGGCGCCGACGAGCAGGCCGGGCGCGGTGACGGCGACCGCCTCGGTCAGCGAGGGGACGAGGGAGACGACACGGATCCGGGCGCTCACACGGCGTCCCTCATGCGTCGTCGGCCTCGATGTGGTCGGCGACGGCCACGACGAGCAGGCGCGTGCCGGACTCGGTGGCGCGCCAGCGGTGCCGTACGCCTCCGGAGAGATACAGCGTGTCCCCGCGTGAGAGCCGGTACGCCCGGCCCTCGGCCTCGACCTCGGCGGCGCCGTCGGCGACGAACAGCAACTCGTCGTTGCGGTGCTGGAATTCGCGTCCCGCGTCGCGCTCGCCGGTGAATTCCAGCGCATGCAGCTGGTGCCGGCCGCGGATCAGGGACCGTACCCCCTCGGGCAGGTCGGGGCGGGCCTCCTCGTCGGCGCGTACGACATCGACCGTACGGGCGGACTCCGCGGCGGCCAGCAGCTCGGCCGCCGTGGTCTCCAGGGCTCCGGCGACGAGCTGGAGGGACCGCGTGCTGGGGCGGGCCCGCTCGTTCTCGATCTGGCTGAGGAAGGGCACGGACAGCCCGCTGCGCGAGGCGACGACGGCCAGGGTGAGCTTGAGAGCCCTGCGGCGCCTCTTGACGGCCGCGCCCACGCGCAGTGATTCCTTCTCGTCCATGACGGCTCCCTCCCTCTTCCCTCGCGCCTGCGTACCGGTCGGTTACCTGAACCTTACGCAGCTTTCGGGCAGGGTTTCGCGTCGTGGCGAAAAGGGGTGGTCGCCGAATACGATCGGCGACCACCCCTATGCGGACAGGAGTCGGAATTCCCTCGTCTGCCCTACTGCGGAGCCAGCTTCTCCGCGAGGCCGGGGTTCTTCTCCAGCCAGCCGCGGACGGCCTCCTGCTCCTTGCCCTTGCCGGTCTCCTGGATGGCGGCTTCGAGATCCGTGAGCTGCTTCTCGGTCAGCTCGAAGTTCTTCAGCCAGGAGCCGACCTCGGGGTTGTCGGCGGTGAAGCCCTTACGGGCGAGGGTGTGGACGCCGTCGCCCTTGCCCCAGGTGCCCTTGGGGTCCTCGAGCTTCTTCAGGTCGTAGCTGGAGTAGGCCCAGTGCGGCGACCAGAGCGTGACGACGACCGGTTCCTTCTTGTCGTAGGCGCGCTTCAGCTCGGCGAGCATGCCGGGCGTGGAGCCGTCGACGACCTTGTACTCGCCCTTGAGGCCGTAGTCGTTCAGGACCTTGTCCTTGAGGATGCCCATCATTCCGGCGCTCGGCTCGATGCCGATGATCCGGCCCTTGAACTGGCCGCCCTTGCCCTTGAGGTCATCGAGCGAGTCGATGCCCTTCATGTAGGACGGCACGGACAGTTCGAGCGAGGTCGGTCCGTACCAGGAGCCGAGGTCCTCCAGCTTGTTCCGGTACTTCTCCCAGTACTGGGCGTGGGTGACCGGCAGCCAGGAGTCGGTCTGGAAGTCGATCTGCCCACCGGCCAGACCGGTGTAGAGCGCGCCGGCCTCCAGCTGCTTGGCGTCGACCTCGTAGCCGCGCCGTTCGAGCAGTTCCTTCCAGAGGAAGGTGGAGGCGATGCCCTCGTCCCAGGGGATGTAGCCGAGGTTGATCTTCTTGCCGTGGCCGATGTCCTTGCCGCCGGCGGTCGTCGAAGCGGCGCCGCCGCCGAGGAAGCCCATGCCGCCCGCGACGAGGGCGAGGATCACGACGCCGACGAGGGCGGTGACGGGCTGCGGGCGGTGGCTCCAGAGCTTCGCCCCGGCGCGCGCCGCGCTCGCGGCCCGCGCCTTGGCGAGGGCCCTGCGGCCGAGCGGCGAGACCTGGTGGCCCAGCGCGCCGGTCATCCGGTCCAGGTACATGGCGAGGATGACGATGGAGATGCCGGCCTCGAAGCCGAGGCCGATGTCGACGTTGCCGATGGCGCGGTAGACGGCACCGCCGAGCCCGCCGCCGCCGACCATGCCGGCGATGACGACCATGGACAGGCCCAGCATGATGACCTGGTTGATTCCGGCCATGATCGTGGGCAGGGCGAGCGGCAGCTGGACGCGCAGCAGCGTGTTGCGCGGAGTGGTGCCGAACGCCTCGGCCGCCTCGACCAGCTCGCCGTCGACCTGGCGGATGCCGAGCTCGGTCATCCGCACGCCGGGCGGCAGGGCGAAGACGATGGTGGCGATGATGCCGGGGACCACGCCGACGCCGAAGAAGATGATGCCGGGGATCAGGTAGACCATGGCGGGCATGGTCTGCATGAAGTCCAGGACCGGGCGCAGCACGGCGCTGACGGTCTTGGAGCGGGCCGCCCAGATGCCGAGCGGGACCGCGATCACCAGGGTGACGAGGGTCGCGACGAGCACCAGAGACAGGGTCGACATGGCGTCGTCCCACAGCTCGATGGAGTCGACGAGCGCGAAGCCCGCGAAGGCGAGCACACCGGCGGTCAGCCCGCGCAGCCACCAGGCGACGACGGCGAGGATGCCCGCGAAGAGCAGCGGCTCGGGTGCGGAGAGGACCGCGTCGATGCCGTCGTAGAGACCGGTGACGGCGGCGGTGATGGCGTCGAAGAGCCAGGACAGCTGCGCCTGGAGCCAGTCGACGGAGCTGTCGACCCACTGGCCGAGAGGGAGCCTAGGCATGGTCGGCCACCTCCTTCTCACCGGTGGTGCAGGCAACGGGCGGGCGCTGCTCGTCTCCGATGAAGCCGATCAGACGGGACTGCGGTACGACTCCGAGGACGGTGCCGTCGGTGTCCTTGACGGCCACCGCGTGCGGGACGCGGGCGCTGACGGCGCACAGGTCGGCGACGAGGGTGTCGGGGCCGACGGTCTCGCAGTCGCAGCCGTCGGGCCGGGGGTGCTCGGACTCGGTCATCACGGCGGCCGCCGTGAGGACGCGGGAGCGGTCGACGTCCTGGATGAACGAGGCGACGTAGTCGTTGGCGGGGCGGACCAGGATGTCCTCGGCGCTGCCGAGCTGGACGATCCGGCCGTCGCGCATCACCGCGATGCGGTCACCGAGGCGCATGGCCTCGTTGAGGTCGTGGGTGATGAAGACGATGGTCTTCTTCAGGCGCTTCTGCAGTTCGAGGAGCTGGTCCTGCATGTCGCGGCGGATCAGCGGGTCGAGCGCGCTGAACGACTCGTCCATGAGCAGCAGGTCGGCGTCGGTGGCGAGCGCGCGGGCGAGGCCCACACGCTGCTGCATTCCGCCGGAGAGCTCGTCCGGCCAGGACTTCTCCCAGCCGGCGAGACCGCACATCTCCAGGGCCTCGGTGGCCCGGGTCTCGCGCTCGGCGCGCGGGACACCCTGGACCTCCAGGCCGTACGCGGCGTTCTCGAGGACGCTGCGGTGCGGGAAGAGGGCGAAGTGCTGGAAGACCATGCTGATCTTCGTGGACCGCACCGTGCGCAGATCACGGGGGCTGAGCGCGGTGAGGTCCTTGCCGTCGTGCAGCACACGGCCCGCGGTGGGTTCGAGCAGGCCGTTGAGCATCCGCAGCAGGGTGGACTTGCCGGATCCTGACAGACCCATCACGACGAAGATCTGGCCGGGCTCGACGACGAAGGACGCGTCGATCACGGCCGCGGTCGTGCCGTCGGCGCGGAGCTCGTCGCGGTCCGCGCCGTCACTGAGTTTCTTGACGGCTTCGTCGGGTCGTCTGCCGAACACCTTGAACAGGTGATCGGCCTGGAGCCTGGACACATATACCTCGCGTGTTGAAACGAAAACGGCCTTCCACCCCCGCAGACAGGCCGTGGAGCGGGGCGGTTTCGGCCCGCGACTCCCGTGATGCACCGGGATTCGTCGTGAATCCCGGACCGGGTCCGCTCCGGGCCCGCGCCTGCCCCGGGCCCCACGGGGCAAACGCAAAGGTGACGGGGGTCACGGAAGGCCGCGGGAACCGGGCCGTGCCGTCGGTCGGGGCCGCTGTCGGTGGGGTGCGGCATGATCGGGGTGTGACGCGACGCCTGATGCTCCTCGACACCGCTTCTCTCTACTTCCGCGCGTACTTCGGTGTGCCGGACTCGGTCCGGGCCCCCGACGGCACGCCGGTCAACGCCGTGCGCGGCCTGCTCGACTTCATCACCCGGCTCGTCCAGGACCACCACCCCGACGACCTCGTGGCCTGCATGGACGCCGACTGGCGGCCCCAGTGGCGGGTGGACCTGATCCCCTCGTACAAGGCCCACCGAGTGGCCGTGGAGACCGAGACCGGGCCGGACGAGGAGGAGGTTCCCGACACGCTCGCCCCGCAGGTGCCGGTGATCGAGGCCGTCCTGGACGCCCTCGGCATCGCCCGGATCGGGGTGGCGGGATACGAGGCGGACGACGTCATCGGGACGCTGGCCGGTCGGGCGAAGGGGCCGGTGGACATCGTCACGGGCGACCGGGACCTCTTCCAGCTGGTGGACGACGGGCGCGGCGTGCGGGTGCTGTACCCGCGCAAGGGGGTCGGCGACTGCGATCTGGTCGACGGCGAACTGATCCGTACGAAGTACGGGGTGCGGGCCGACCAGTACGCCGATTTCGCGGCGCTGCGCGGTGACGCCAGCGACGGGCTGCCCGGGGTGAAGGGCATCGGCGAGAAGACCGCCGCGCAGCTGATCACGGAGTACGGCGATCTGGCCGGCGTCCGCGCGGCGGCCGTGGACCGCACGTCGAAGCTGACCCCGGCCAAGCGGCGCGGGATCGTGGACGCGGCCTCCTATCTGGACGTGGCCCCGAAGGTCGTCGAGGTGGCCGGGGACGTGCCGCTGCCGGACTTCGACCCGGCGCTGCCGAGCGAGCCGAGGGACCCTGAGGTGCTGGCGGCGCTGGTGGAGCGATGGGGCCTCGGCGGGGCGGTCGGCAGGCTGCTGCCGGTGCTGGCGCGCTGAGGCCTCCTGGGCCGGGGATCGCCGGGATGCTAGCTTAGGCATACCTAAGTTCGCTGAGTCAGGGGAGACCGTCGTGGCAGAGCAGCCGGCGCGCAAGGCACCGAAGGCCCACGAGGCGCAGGTGTTGCACACGGAGCGGATCACGCCGCACATGGTGCGGGTGGTGCTCGGCGGGAACGGCCTCGACGCGTTCGAGCTGGGTGAGCACACCGACCACTATGTGAAGCTGCTGTTCGCGCCGGAGGGCGTGAGCTATCCGGAGCCGTTCGACATGGAGCGGATCCGCGAGGAGTTCCCGCGCGACCAGTGGCCCACCACGCGGACGTACACGGTACGGAGCTGGGACCCGGTCCACCGCGAGCTGACCGTCGACTTCGTGGTCCACGGCGACGAGGGCCTGGCGGGGCCGTGGGCGGCGCGGGCGCAGGCGGGCGAGACGATGCGCTTCCTGGGCCCGGGCGGCGGTTACGCGCCGGACCAGGCGGCGGACTGGCACCTGCTGGTGGGCGACGAGAGCGCGCTGCCGGCGATCGCGGTGGCCCTGGAGCGGCTGCCCGAGGGGTCGACGGTACATGCGTTCCTGGAGGTCGCGGACGCGACGGAGGAGCAGAAGTTCGCGACGGCCGCGGGCGTCGAGGTGACGTGGCTCCACCGCGGCGACCGCCCGGCGGGCGAGGCGCTGCTGGACGCCGTGAAGGGCCTGGACTTCCCCGCGGGCGACGTCCACGCCTTCGTCCACGGCGAGGCGGGCTTCGTGAAGGACCTCCGCCGCCACCTCCGCCTGGAGCGCGAAGTCCCCCGCGAGCGCCTGTCGATCTCGGGCTACTGGCGCCAGGGCAAGACGGACGAGGCATGGCGCGCGATCAAGCGCGAATGGAATGACCAGGTGGAACGCGAACAGGAAAACTGACCCGGAACCCCGCGGGGCGTCGCCCGTTGCGAGCGCAGGCCCGCGGGGCGCCTCCCACCCGAACCGTTGTGGGCAATCGTCCCGCGGGGCGGGACGGGTGGGCACAACCCACGGGGGCGGCGCCCGTTCAAGGGCCGTTCAGCCCATGGGCCGGCGGCCCGCACCCGCGAGGCCCGGGCACGCCGGGGGCCGGGGCACCCCGAGGCGCACCCGCTCGCGAGGCGCGCGCACAGACCCGGGCCACCCCGAGGCGCGCGCACCCGCAAGGCTGACGGTCACTCCCCGGCGCCGAAGACCCGCACCGACGCGTCCACATGCGCCAGCCTCCGCAGCGCCCCGAACACCGCGTCCCCGAGCACCGTCCCCACCACCACGCTCTCCACCAGATCCTCCCGCTCCACGTTCCGCGCCACGTAGTCCAGATCCGCCCCCGCCACCCGCTCCGCCGCATCCGCGTACGCGTCGAGCACCTCCGCGAAGTCCGCGTGCCCCACCGTTTCCAGTGCCGTCAGGGCCACCGCGAGCGCGTCCGCCGCCGGGTTGCCCTCGTGCACGCGCCAGCCGCGCCGCTCGATCAGCTCCGCCACCGCCTTCCGGGCATCGACGACACCCTCCCCCGGCTCCTCGGTGTAGCGCGGCACCACCCGGTCCGCCGCCGCGCCGAGCAGCTTGTGCACCGAACGGTCCGGGTCCTCGACCGCCGCGATCACCTCACGGATCGCCGCGACCGAGAGTCCTCCGACGTCCAGCAGCGCCCGGACCAGGCGAAGGCGCCGCTCGTGCGTCTCGTCGTACGAAGCCTGGTTCGGGCTCGTCAACTGCCCGGCCGGCAACAGCCCTTCTCGTACGTAGTACTTGATCGTCGGCACGGACACCCCGGTCCTGCGGCTCAACTCTCCGATGCGCACTCTGCGTTCACCTTCCCGATCCTGCCCCGGCCTTGCCAGCCGATCCTCCCATCATAGATAGTGGCGCTATCAGATAGCGGCGAGTGCCACTATCCATGTCTCACGGGGGTACCCATGTCCTCAACTCTTCCGCGGGTCCGTGACCTGCACCGCCCGCTCGTCTGGTTCTCCGCCTCCATGGCGTTACTCGCCCTGGTCTCGATCGGCGGCCTGCTCTTCGACGACCGGATCCTGGTAGGCGTCCCGATCTGGACCAAGCCGTTCAAGTTCGCGGTCTCGTTCGTCGCGTACTGCATGACGCTCGCCTGGATGCTCACCCTGCTCCCCCGCGGCCGCCGCGTCGGCTGGTGGGCCGGCACCGTCCTGGCCGTGGCAAGCGCCGCCGAGATGGTGCTGATCACGCTCCAGGTGGTCCGTGGCAAGCAGAGCCACTTCAACAACGAGACCGCCTTCGACGCCGCCGTCTTCCAGGCGATGGGCCTCACGGTCGTCGTCCTGTGGCTGGCCGCCCTCGTCATCGCGATCCTGCTGCTGCGCGCCCGGATCCTGGACCGCGCCGCCGCCTGGGCCGTGCGCCTCGGCTCCCTGATCGCCCTCGCGGGGGCCGCGGTCGGCTTCCTGATGGTGCAGCCGACCCCCGAGCAGCTCGCGGCCGGCGACGACGCGGCGATCGTCGGGGCGCACAGCGTCGGCGTCCCGGACGGCGGCCCGGCCATGCCCGTCACCGGCTGGTCCACGACCGGCGGCGATCTGCGCATCGCCCACTTCTTCGGGATGCACGCCCTGCAGGTGATCCCGCTCCTGCTGCTCGCCCTGGTCGCGCTCGCCCCGCGGTTCGCCCGGCTGCGCGACGAGCGGGTGCGGCTGCGTCTGACGCTGGTCGTGTCCGGGACGTACGCGGCGGTGTTCGCCCTTCTCACCTGGCAGGCCTTGCGCGGTCAGGCGCTGCTGGATCCCGACGGCACGACGCTCGCCGCGGTCGGCGCGCTCGCGCTCGTCGGCTCGGTGGCGACGTGGGCGGCCCTACGGACCCCGGTCCGCGCCGAAACCGTGCTCACCGCCAAGGAGTTCACTTCATGACCGGCTTCCTCTTCGAGCTCTCCTTCTTCCTCGCCGCGCCCGTCTGGCTGCTGATGATCTTCGCACCGGGATGGCGGGGCACGGAGCGGCTCGCGGCCTCGCCCCTCACGGTCGTGCCGATCCTCGCGGTCTACCTCGCGCTGGCGCTCCCGGTCCTCCCCGAACTGTGGGCGGCCGTCAGCAGCCCCGACCTCGACACCTTCCGGGAACTCACCGCGCTGGCGAACGGCGCCGGGGCGATCTGGGCGCAGGTCATCGCCTGGGACCTGCTGCTCGGTCAGTGGATGTACCGCGAGGCGCGCGGGCTGGGCCTCTCGCCCCTGCTGATGGGCCCGTTGCTGATCCTGACGATCCTGCTGTCCCCCATCGGTCTGCTGATCTTCCTGGTCCTACGGGCGGTGAAAAGGCCGCGTCCCGTGCCGGGCGCCGCCTAGGCTGCCGGGATGCGATCGACAGAGCGTGCCATCGGCGCCGTACTCGGCTCCGCGGTGGGGGACGCGCTGGGTGCTCCCTTCGAGTTCCATCTGCCGGGCATCTTCCGGGAACGCTTCCCGGACGGCGTCGGGGAGATGTGCGGGGGCGGCGGCTGGGACCCGGGCGAGGCCACCGACGACACGCAGATGGCCGTCCTGGTCGGGGAGTCGCTCCTCGACCGGGACGGCCTCGACCTGCCGGACGTCTTCGACCGCTTCCACCGCTGGGCGGCCGCCGAACCGAAGGACATCGGCCTCCAGACCGACGCCGTCCTCACCAGCGGCGACCCGTGGGACACCGCTGCCGCGATCCACTTCCAGGTCAACGGCCGTGCGGCGGGCAACGGCTCCTTGATGCGGGCGTCCACGTCGGCGGTGTACTTCGCGACGGCGGGCCACGAGGCCACGATGGACGCCGCCCGCCGCATCGCGGCCCTCACCCACGGCGACGGCGCCGCGTGGGAGGGCACGGCGATCCTCCACGACCTCGTCCGTGTCGCCCTCCTCGGCGAGGACCCGCTCGCGGCCGTGCCCGCCACGCTCGCCGCCGTCGCCGCGCCGCACCGGGCTCGCTGGTCGACGGTCCTCGCCCCCGACTGGCAGCCGGACGACGCCACCGAGTTCAACGGCGCGGTCTGGCCGTGTCTGGGCTCCGCCGTCTGGGCGCTGCGGACGACCGACTCGTTCGAGTCGGCCGTCGCCGCGGCGATCGATCTGGGCGGCGACACGGACACCGTGGCAGCTGTCACCGGCACCCTCGCCGGCGCGGTGTACGGGCCGGCGGCCATCCCCGGCCGCTGGACGGCTCCCCTCCACGTCCCCCTGCCGGGGTTCGGCCGCCGTGTCCTGCACGCCGAGGACCTGCGGACCCTGGCTACCCTCCTGAGCTCCCCGCACCGCCGCCCGCCCCGGCTCTGACCGGGGCGCCCCTCACACCCCGGGCAGCAGCCGGGTCCCGGCGTTCGGCAGCTTGCTCCACCAGTGGCCGTAGCGGCGGTACACCTCCGGCTCGCGCTCGGAGAGGAAGGCCACCAGCGAGCGAGCCTCCTCCGCCAGTTCCTCCCAGACCCGGTCCGGCAGTTCGTGGAACGCGGTCGCCTCGATCCCTCCCCCCACCGGACGCCACACCCCGGCGACGTAGCCGTCGACGAGCAGCGTCGGCAGCACGTCCCCGTTTCTGCGGATCACCTCCGTGCGGTACTCGGGCGGTATGACCCGCCCACGGTCGGCGTAGGCCAGCAGGGTGCTGTCCCACATGGCCATCAGCCGTGCCGGCGCGGGCGTGTCCTCGTCCGGCCGCAGTGCGCCCGGCACGTCGAACAGCTCCTCGCCGTCCGGCCCTTCGCACCGCTCCAGCTCGTCGGCCAGCGCGCCGAGCGCCTTCCTGACCCTGGCCCGCGCGACCAGCCCGAACTGCGCCACGTCCGCCACCGATGCCGGCCCGAACCCCGCGAGGTAGCGCAGGACCAGCGTCCGCAGGGCCGCGTCCGACACCTCCGGCTCCGGCGCCGCCGGCGGATCGGGCGGAGCGACGTACGCGGGGCGCTCCCCGAACGACCACGGTGCCGTCGTGGGCGCATGCAGCAGCGGCGTGTAGTGCCGCAGCCCCCACCAGGCCCCGGACTTCGGCGCGGCCCCCACCCGTTGCTCGAGCCATGCCTCGTACTCCGCGTTGGTCCGGGGCCGGTCGGCGAAGGCCAGCAGTTCCGGAACGAGCGCGTCGGCGTCCGCAGGGGTCAGACCCGACGCCGTGAAACGGCCGCCGAGCCTCCCGGACCTCAGCAGCGGATGCACGGCCTCACGGAAGGGCCGGTAGTCGTCCGCGTGCACCGCGTGCAGGGTGATCCGCATCAGCGTCGACTTGACGACCGTCCCGTCGGCGAAAGCGCCGTCGAGGCCGGACGGGTCGAACGCGGCGGTCCTGTTCCACAGCGCGAGATACGGCGACGCCGGCTGCTGGGCCTGGAGCGCGACCACCCGCCGCACCGCTTCGGCCGCACCGATCTTCTCGCGCCGCAGCAGCAACTGCCGTGCCAACGTGGAGCGGTTGAGTCCCCGAGCCGTGATCTTCATACCGGAATCATTCCTCAGCCGCGGGTGCGGACCGTGGCGAGGACCTCCCGGTCCGGCTGGAGCGTCAGACTCGGTACGGGACGTATCTCCCCGGAGCCGAGGTCGAGGTCGAGACGGAACCGCCGGGCGAGGACGGCGAGGATCAGGACGGCCTCGACCATCGCGAACCGCGTTCCCAGGCAGACGCGCGGCCCTCCGCCGAAGGGGAACCAGGCGTACTCGGGTATGTCCTCGGCGGGTGTGTCCACCGTTCCCCAGCGTTCGGGACGGAACTCCTCGGGGTCGGTGAACCAGCGGCCGTCACGGTGGGTGGCCCATTGGCTGCTCCAGACCCGTGTCCCGGGAGGTATCGCCATTCCGCCGAGCGTCGCGCCCTCCTTGGCGATGCCGGTGAGGAGCCAGATGGTCGGGTAGAGCCGCAGGGTCTCCTTCACGACGGCCTGGGTGTAGGTCAGCTGCGCGTAGTCGTCGAAGCCTGGTTCGTGGTCGCCGAGGACCCGGTCCAGCTCTTCGGTGAGCGCCTCGCGCACGCGGGGGTTGTGGGAGAGCAGGTTCCATGCCCAGACGAGGGTCGAGCTCGTGGTCTCGTGTCCGCCGATGTAGAGCGTGACGGTCTCGTCGCGGATCTCCTGGTCGGAGAGGCGTGCGCCGGTCTCGTCCTGCGCGGCGAGGAGCCGGCTGAGCAGATCGGGTCGCTCGGTGTCGCCGTCGCGGTGACGGGCGACGACACGGGAGACCTCTGCGTCGATGACGGCTGTGGCGCGCTTGATGCGCGCGCGTCCCGGTGTCGGCACCCAGTCGGGCAGCAGAGCGCCGATGCCGCTGAACTCGGCGCCTATCTCCTTCTGCGCGATGTCCATCGCGCGGCCGATGGCTTCGGCGTCGGCGGCGGTGTCCACGCCGAAGATGGTGCGGACGGCGATGAGTTGGGTGAGGGCGGCCATCTCCTTCTTGATGTCGATGCGCTGTCCTTCGCTCCAGCGGTCGGCGAGGGCGATCGCGCACTCGGCCATGGTGGCGGCGTAGGACCGTACCTGCTTGGGCCGGACGGAGGGCTGGACGAGGGAGCGCTTGCGCCGCCAGTCGGCGCCCTTGGCGACGACCACTCCGTTGCCGAGGAGGGTGCGGAAGGCGATGCCGAGGTCGGGCTGGTCGAAGGTGCGCTCGATCTCGGTGAGGAGTTCGCCGATGGCGTCGGGGTGGGCGATGAAGAGGGCGGGGCCCTGTCCGAAGCGCCAGCTGACGAAGTCTCCGCGCTCACGCAGCCGCTCGAAGAAGGCGAGCGGGTCCTTGCCGAACTCCGGCAGGTTTCCGAGCAGCGGCACGCCCCGTGGCCCCGGCACGATCTTCTGTCCGCCGGCCGTGTCCTCAACGGCGGCCGAACCGGCTTGCGTGGTCACGTGGGTCCCCTCCCAGCGGTGTTGCCCGGTGTGTGAGTCCATGGAATCGGAGAGGCCTGACACTCCGCCACCCCTGTGGACAACGCCCCCGTGACGCCCCTGTGGACAACCCGGCCGCTGTCGGACGAATACCGCGACACCGAGCAGGAGGCGGCGAACGCCAAGGGGCCCGTGGCGTCAACCACGGGCCCCTGCAGGCGACTTCGGACGACCGTCAGCCCACCGAGCTGTAGGCGACGACGCCCCTCAGCAGCGACTCCACCGCCTTGCGCGCGTTCTTGGCGACGGTGCTGTTCTCCTTCGGCGCCGCGGCCGCGATCTGGCCGAGGACGTCGATGACCTGCTTGCACCATCGGACGAAGTCGCCGGCCGGCATCTCGGCCTCGCGCAGGACCTCGTCGAGCCCCTTGTCGGAGGCCCACTGGTAGGCGGCCCAGGCGAAGCCGAGGTCGGGTTCGCGCTGGCCGACCCCTTCCGTCTGGTTGATCTTGAATTCTTCCTCCAGGGCGTCGAGCCGCCCCCAGATCCGCACCATCTCGCCCAGCGCGGCCTTCGCGTTCCCCGCGGGGAGCTTCGGCGGCACGGCGTCGTCGGACTGCCGCGCCTCGTACACCAACGCGGAGACGCAGGCGGCCAGTTCGGGCGGGGTCAGCCCCTCCCAGACACCGTCGCGCAGGCATTCGCTGGCCAGCAGGTCGAGTTCGCCGTAGAGCCGGGCGAGCCGCTTGCCGTTGTCGGTGACGTCGTCGCCACGGAGATAGTCGAGCTCGGTGAGGAGCGCGACGATCCGGTCGAAGGTGCGGGCGATGGTGTTGGTGCGGCCCTCGATGCGCCGTTCCAGCTGCCGGGTGTCGCGCTGCAGCCGGTGGTAGCGCTCGGCCCAGCGGGCGTGGTCCTCGCGTTCGTCGCAGCCGTGGCAGGGGTGGGCGCGCAGCTCGGTGCGCAGCCGGTTGATCTCGCGGTCGTCGGCGGCGGCCGAGCGCTCCCTGCGGTGCCGCTCCGGGTTGAGGTGCCCGGCCTTGGTGCGCAGGGCGGAGGCGAGGTCCCGCCGGGACTGCGGGGAGCGCGGGTTGAAGGACTTGGGGATCCTCATCCGCTCCATGGCCTCGACCGGGATCGGGAAGTCGATCGAGGCCAGCCGCTTGACCTGCCGCTCGGCGGTGAGGACGAGCGGGCGGGGCCCGTCGTGGTGCTCGAAGCCGCGGTGGCCGTTGGTCCGCCCGGCGGGGATGCCGGGGTCGAGGACGAGGGCGAGACCGGCGAACTTGCCCGTGGGGACGTGGATGATGTCGCCGGGCTTGAGCTTCTCCAGGGAGGCGGCGGCCTGGGCACGGCGCTGTGCGGCGCCCTGCTTGGCCAAATCGGTCTCGCGGTCCTTGAGGTCGCGGCGCAGCCGCGCGTACTCCTCGAAGTCCCCGAGGTGGCAGGTCATGCCCTCCCGGTAGCCCTCCAGGCCCTCTTCGTTCTTCTGGACCTGGCGGGAGATGCCGACGACGGACCGGTCGGCCTGGAACTGCGCGAAGGAGGTCTCGAGCAGCTCGCGGGAGCGGTGGCGCCCGAACTGGTCGACCAGGTTGACGGCCATGTTGTACGACGGCTTGAAGCTGGAGCGCAGCGGGTACGTACGCGTGCCGGCGAGTCCGGCGAGGTGGCCGGGGTCGAGGCCGCGCTGCCACAGGACGACGGCGTGGCCCTCGACGTCGATGCCACGGCGCCCGGCGCGTCCGGTGAGCTGGGTGTACTCGCCGGGGGTGATGTCGGCGTGCTGCTCGCCGTTCCACTTGACGAGCTTCTCCAGGACCACCGAACGGGCGGGCATGTTGATGCCCAGCGCGAGGGTCTCCGTGGCGAAGACGGCCTTGACCAGGCCGCGCACGAAGAGCTCCTCGACGACTTCCTTGAACGTGGGCAGCATTCCGGCGTGGTGGGCGGCGATGCCGCGCTCCAGAGCTTCCAGCCACTCGTAGTACCCGAGGACATGGAGGTCTTCGGAGGGGATGGAGGCGGTGCGTGCCTCGACGATCTCGCGGACCCTGTGGCGGGCCTCGTCGTCGTTGAGCCGGAGGCCCGCGTACAGGCACTGCTGGACGGCGGCCTCGCAGCCGGCCCGGCTGAAGATGAAGGTGATGGCGGGCAGGAGCCCCTCGGCGTCGAGCCGTTCGATGACCTCGGGGCGTCCGGGCGTCCAGATGCGGGAGCGCTGGCGGCGCTCGCGCTCGCGGTCGGCCTCGCGGATCATCTTGCCGCGGCGGCGCTCGCGCGGGTTGTACGTACGGGAGTTCTCGGTGCGGGCCAGACGCAGCAGGTCGGGGTTGACCTCGCGGCGGGACGCGCCGCGGCCGCCGTGGTCGGTCTCCTCCTCGAAGAGGTCGTACATCC
Source organism: Streptomyces sp. NPDC056527 (assembly GCF_042794475.1). Lineage (NCBI taxonomy): Bacteria > Bacillati > Actinomycetota > Actinomycetes > Kitasatosporales > Streptomycetaceae > Streptomyces > Streptomyces sp. NPDC056527. Next base: position 18,400 of record NZ_JBHTTQ010000044.1, on the reverse strand, counting down.
GGCGGCCGGCCAGCACGTGCTGCCAGAGCGGCACGGGGCGGCTCTCGGAGACGATGACCTCCGTGTCGCCTCGGACGGTGTCGAGCCAGTCCCCGAACTCCTCCGCGTTGGAGACGGTCGCGGAGAGTGAGACCAGCGTCACCGACTCGGGGAGGTGGATGATCACTTCCTCCCAGACGGCACCGCGGAAGCGGTCCGAGAGGTAGTGCACCTCGTCCATGACCACGTAGCCGAGGCCGCTGAGGGCCTGGGATCCCGCGTACAGCATGTTGCGGAGGACCTCGGTGGTCATGACGATGATCGGGGCGTCGCCGTTGACACTGTTGTCGCCGGTGAGCAGGCCGACCTTGCCGGGTCCGTACCGCTTGACGAGGTCGGCGTACTTCTGGTTCGACAGCGCCTTGATGGGTGTCGTGTAGAAGCACTTGCGCCCTTGGAGCAGGGCGAGGTGGACGGCGAACTCGCCGACGATGGTCTTGCCCGAGCCCGTGGGGGCTGCGACGAGCACGCCTTTGCCCGCCTCGAGGGCCTGGCAGGCCTCGATCTGGAAGGGGTCCAGACCGAACTCGTACATCTCGCGGAAGGGGGCCAGCGCCGTGGCCTGCTCGGCATTGCGGGCCCGGGCAGCTGCGTACGCTTCGGCTGGTGTGAGGTCCTCTGTCATCTTGCTGTCGAGCCTACCCGTCACCTCTGACACTGACGCGATCTTTAATGACGGACCGATTCCGCCCTCCGGCGGGCGGCCGGGCACGGCAGGGTGGATCCGCGGGAGGCCCTCTAGGGCGCCAGGACGCGCAACGCTCCGGGGACGCATTCGGCGGTCAGGGGCAGCGGTCCGAGCGGCTCGCCGTCGGCGTAGCCGGTGGTGCCGGGGGCGTCCAGGGTAACGGCGCGGACGCGGTGGACGGTGACCGCGGGGTGGTCGAGATGGGTGCCGCGGTAGACGCGGGGAAAGACCTTGATCAGGGTCGTACGGGAGCAGTCGCCGACGACCGTGACGTCGAGGAGGCCGTCGTCCACGCGCGCGTCGGGGCAGATCCGCATGCCCCCGCCGTACGAGGTGCCGTTCCCGACGGCTACGAGGGTGGCGTCGACCCGGCGCTCGGTGCCGTCGTCGAAGGTGAGGCGGTACGGGACGGGCCGGAAGGAGGCGAGCTCGGCCACGATGGCGAGGTCGTACTTGAAGCGGCCGGCCGGCAGCTTCATGCGGTTGCCGCGATCGTTGACGCGGGAGTCGAAGCCGGAGGCGAGGACGGTGCCGAACCACCGGTCGCCGACCCTGCCGAGGTCGATGTCGCGTCCGCCGCCGCCCTTGAGCAGCTCGGCGGCGAGCCGGCCGGCGGCCGCGGGCTCGCGCACGGGCAGGCCGAGGCTGCGGGCGAAGTCGTTTCCGGTGCCGACGGCGACCACGCCGAGCGGGGTCCGGGTGCCGGCGAGGGCCTGGAGGGCGAGCGAGATCATGCCGTCGCCGCCGACGGCGACGAGTGCGCCGGTTCCGCCGGTGACGGCGTCTCGGGCCCGCTTCAGGGCGTCGTCGGCGTCGACGCCGAGGACGGTACGGACGGAGAATCCGGCGTCCCTGAGAGCGTCGGCGGCCGGCTGCGCGGCGTGCGCGCCCCGGCCGCGTCCCGCGGTGGGATTGACGAGAAGGGTGATCTCGCTGGTCATGGGTGCCCCCCGGACGGAGTCTGGGGGGAGGACCCTACAGGTCAGGTGATGTCGTCGTAACTGCCGGGCCGGGGCGACCTGCCTCCGTCGGCCTCGCCGCCGGCCTGCTCGGGCAGGGCGCGGGCGGCTCCGACGGGCTCGACGGCTTCGACGCCCTCCGGGGTGAGGTCGAGGCTGGATGCCTCGTCGTCGTCGAGTTCGGCGTCGGGGTTGTTGCGGGCCCGCCGTCGGTCGTTGACGAGCGAGAAGCCGACGGCTCCGAAGTACAGGATGGTGATCGGTCCGGCCAGGGCGATCATTCCGACGGGGTCGGTGGTGGGGGTGATGACGGCGCCGAAGACGAAGACGCCCATGATCACGCCGCGCCACCAGCCGGCCATGCGGCGACCGGTGAGGACTCCGGTGAGGTTCAGCATCACGAGGACGAGCGGGAGCTCGAAGGCGAGGCCGAAGACGAGCACCATGCGCAGGGTGAAGTCGAGGACGTCACCGAGGGAGAGGATGTTCGCCGATCCGCCGGGCGTGAGGCTGATGAGGACCTTCACGCTGATGGGGAGGATGAGGTACGCGAGGTAGGCGCCGGCGGTGAACAGCGGCACCGCGGCGCCGACGAAGGCGTAGGTGTACTTCTTCTCGCTCTTGTGCAGGCCGGGCGCGATGAAGGCCCAGAGCTGGTACAGCCAGATCGGGCTGGCGACGACGAGGCCGGTCACGAGGCTGACCTGGATCGTCGTGCTGAACGGCGCGATCAGCGTGTTGAAGGAGACGATCGCGCAGTTTCCACCGTCGCTCGTGACGTTGGGTCCGCACTTGGGCACGGACTTCGTCAGGAACTGCATGAGCTCCTCGCTGTACACGAGGGCCACGACGGTGACCGCGGCGATGGCCAGCAGGCCCTTCGCCATACGGTTGCGAAGTTCGCGCAGGTGCTCCACGAGGGGCATCCGGCCCTCGGGGTCCTTCTCCTGCTTGCGGGCAGACTTGAGCAACCCACGTCCTCATCTCGTGCGGCAGCCGCCGCTCGGTGCGGCGGCCGCGGCGGACCGGGTCAGCGCTTGGTGGTGTCCGACGGCTCGGTGACGGGACGCGAGCTGGTCACGTCGCCGGGCGCGGCCTGGATGGTGCGCGGGGCGGCGGCCTGGTCCGGGGTGCCGGGGGTCGGCGGGTCGGCAGGGGCGCTCTGCTGGTCGTCCGACTTCATCGCCTTGGCCTCGCTCTTGAGGATGCGGGCGGACTTGCCCAGCGAACGGGCCATGTCGGGGAGCTTCTTGGCGCCGAACAGCAGGATGATGACGACGAGGATGAGAATGATCTCGGTGGGGCCGAGCCTACCCATAGCTGTTTACCTTCTTCACCGAGGCGACATGGTGTGCGTGCCCGGCGGGTCGGACATGCGTCCGGCCACCGCGCTGTCTGCGATCGTAACCCGCAGGAGTAAACGCAGGGCAATGCCTGTGCATACTCCCGATTGCGGCCCACGCATCCCCTTCCGGGCCGCTCCGGGCAGCCTACGGCACGGGCTCAGCGCAGCGCCTCGCCGGTTCGGGCCAGCTGTCCCGCGGCATTCTCGAGGTCCTCGGCGGCGCGGTTGATGCGCTCGGTGGTCCGTGCCACTTGACGGCCGAGCCGCTGGGCCTCGATGAAGACCTTGATGCCGAGGACGCCGAGGACGGCGATGCCGAGGAATCCGAGTGCGATGGCGAGCATGGGCCAGAACATGTGCCGAGCCTAGACGTTGCGGGGTGGTGGGAGCGTCGGACGGGGCGTCAGACGGTGGAGTGCAGACGCAGGGTACGGACGCCGCCGCCGGTGAGGAGTTCGACGATCCGTTCGCCGGCGGGCTTGCGGACCGAGCTGCCGCACTCCGGGCAGGTGAAGGAGTAGAAGGTGGTCCGGCGGCTGGCGCCGATCGCGAGGCGCAGCGCGCTCGCGGAGAGTTCGAACCGGGCACGGCAGTCGGGGCAGGCCGCTTTGAAGAAGACCGGTGCGATTGACGCCGTCATTCCGTGCATCACGGACATTTCCCTCATCCCTCTCGGTTCCCGCGCTCTCGCGAATCCATCGGCTCCACAGGCAACAGCGTCGACTCGGCGGGGAATGTCACATTCCCCTTGAGCCGCTCCCGACCCGCCGAGTCACTCCTGGCCGTCGTAGGCAGCGAGGGCGGCCGTGGCCGCCTCCCGGGCGCTGTCGGCGAGGTCCTGGGGCGAGACGATCCGTCCGTCGCTGCCGAGCCGCAGTGCGAGGCGCCGCAACGAGGCGGGGGCGGGCGTCCGCAGAGTGATGCGCAGTCCCCCGTCGGGCAGCTCGTCGGCCCGGTCGTGCGGGTAGTACTCGGCGACCCAGCGGCCGCCGGGGCCCACCTCGACCACGACCTCCGGGTCCTCGGCGGACGGCTGGACCAGCCCCTCCGACAGGTCCCGCAGCTCGATCTCGGGGGGAGCGGACTGCTCGTCGAGGATCCGGATCTCGGCGACCCGGTCGAGCCGGAAGGTGCGGCGCGCCTCGGAGAGCCGGCACCACGCCTCCATGTACGTGTGGCCGACGGCGAAGAGCCGGATCGGATCCACCTCGCGCTCGGTCAGCTCGTCACGGGCGGGCGAGTAGTAGCGCACCCAGAGCCGACGGCGCTCCGAGATCGCCCGGTCCACCTCGGCGAAGACACCGCCCTCGGACTCGAAGGTGACCGAGAGCCGGGAACTGGCCCCGGCCGCCTCACCGGCCGCCGTCTCCAGCTTGGCGGTGGCGCGCAGCAGCGCCTCGCGGTCGCTCTCCCGCAGACCGGGCAGCGTGGACACGGCGCGCGCCGCGACCAGCAGGGCCGTCGCCTCGTCGGCCGCGAGCCGCAGCGGCTCGGCGACATCGTCCGGGTTGTGCCACCAGATGCGGTCGCCGTCGGTGTCGATGTCCAGGAGATCGCCGCCGCGGAAGCTCGTGCCGCACATGGGCAGCACATCGAGGTCGGAGATCAGCTCGTCCTCGGTGATCCCGAAGGCGCGGGCGACGTCGGCGACATGCGCGCCGGGCCGTTCCCGGAGATAGGTGACGAGGGAGAGCATCCGCCTCGTCTGGTCGATCGCGTTCGCAGCCATGCTGTACGTCTCCCCCTTCAGCCCTTGGCCACGGCGCGCAGCCGGTCCACCACATCGGCCCGCAGGTCCGCGGGTTCGAGCACCACGACATCGGGACCGAACTCCACCAGCCAGGCGTCCAGACCGTGCCCGTACGGAATCTCCAGCTCGTCCCAGCCGTCCGCGCCTTCCCGTACGGACTGGGCCCTGGCCCGCAGCGGATAGCCGCAGCCGGTGCGCAGCCGGATCCGGGCGGAGCGGGTCGCGATCTCGCCGGCCCAGCTCTCGACGGTCTCGCGGACGGTGACGACATCGGGCACCGGCGCGGTGAAGGCGCCGGCCCGCGAGCGGACCCTGCCGGTGATGCGGGAGAGGCGGAAGACGCGCTCGGCGCCGCGGTCACGGTCCCAGCCGGCCAGGTACCAGTGGCCGCGCCAGCACTCCAGGGTCCACGGCTCGACCTGGCGGGTCTCCGGGCGCGCCGCCGTCGCCTTGCGGTAGTCGAAGACGACCGGGCGCCGGTCGCGGCAGGCCAGCATCAGGGGCTCGAAGGCCGTCTCGTGGACGGGGATGCGGGGCTCGAGCGCGCTGTGCTGGGCGTCGTAGGAGTCCTCGGCCTCGGGCATCCCGGCGGCGCGCAGCTTCTGCAGGGCTCCGCTGGCCGCCCCGGCGAGGCGGGCCTGCTGCCACACCTTCGCGGCGAGGCCGAGCGCCGCGGCCTCCTCGGCGTCGAGCGTGATCGGCGGGAGCCGGTTGGAGTCACGGCGGGCGAGGTAGCCGATCTCGCCCTCGATGTTCTCGACGGTCTCGATGACCAGACCGAGCTCGCGCAGATCGTCCTTGTCGCGCTCGAACATCCGGTTGAAGGCGTCGTCGCCTCCGGCAGAGCCGCTGCCCGGCCTGACGGCCTCGACATAGGCCTCGATCGAGTCCCGCAGCTCACGCTTGGAGAGCGGCCGGCGTGTTCCGAGCAGACAGAGGGCCAGATTCATCAGCCGCTCGGCCTTGGCAATCGCCATCGACGCCCTGCACCTCTTCTGCCGGATTGACTTCTCGGACATCCGACCGTACCGCCCCGGGGTGTCGTGACAAAAGCCGAGGGTCCCCGCCGTACGACGGGGACCCTCGAGTGACCGTTTCAGGTCGTGACGTGACCGATCAGACGGCGACCAGGTCGCAGACGAAGATCAGGGTCTCGCCCGGGGCGATCTTGCCGCCGGCGCCACGGTCGCCGTAGGCGAGGTGGGCGGGGATGATCAGCTGGCGGCGGCCGCCGACCTTCATGCCCTGCACGCCCTGGTCCCAACCGGCGATGACCTGGCCGGCACCGAGCTGGAACTGCAGCGGAGTGCCACGGTTCCACGAGGAATCGAACTCCTCGCCGGTGGAGAAGGAGACGCCCACGTAGTGGACGGAGACCATGGCGCCCGCCTTGGCCTCGGGGCCGTCACCCTCCCAGATGTCCTTGATCTCCAGGTCGGCCGGCGGCTCGCCGCCCGGGAAGTCGACCTCGGGCTTCTCGATGCTGCTCACTGCAGTGTGCTCCTCAAACTGATGAACCGCGCAAACGAAACGATGAACTACGCGACCGGGACAGTCTTACATCTTCGCCAGGATGTCGAGGGCGAACACCAGCGTGGAGCCCTTCGGGATCCCCTGCTGCTCCTGGTCGCCGAAGGCCTCGGACGGCGGGGCGACGATCAGGATGCGGCTGCCGACCTTCTTGCCGGTGATGCCGTTCTTCAGGCCCTTGAGCGTCAGCTGGTCGAGCGGGAAGTTGGCGGTCTTGCCCGTCGCGTACGTCGAGTCGAAGACCTTGCCGTCCTTCCACAGCGCCGCGACGTAGTTCACGACGACCGTGTCGGTGGCCTTGACGACCTCGCCCTTGGACTCCAGCACGTAGTTGGAGACGAGCTTGGTCGGCGGGTCGACCTTCGGGACGGTCAGCGAGGGCGCCTTGCCGTCGGTGTTCGTACCCACCTTCGGCAGGTCCTTGTTGTCCTGGGCGACCTCGGTGCCCTCGGCGGACTTGGGGACCGTGGTGGCCTTCAGGATGTCCACGACGAAGACGAGGGTGGCGTTGGGCTTGATGTCGCCCTGCCCCTGCGCACCGTAACCGAGCTCCGGCGGGATGCCGATCTCGACGCGGCTGCCGACCTTCTGGCCCTCCAGGCCCTGGTCCCAGCCCTTGATGACCTGACCGGCGCCGAGGGTCAGCTCGAAGGGCTGGCCCCGGTCGAAGCTGTTGTCGAAGGGCGTCGTCGAGTCCCAGGCCTGACCCAGGTAGTTCACCTGGAGCGCGTCACCCTTCTTCGTGACGGCGCCGTCACCCTCGCTGATCACATTGACCTTGAGCTCCTTCGGCGGGTCGCCCTCCCCCTTCGCGAGAGTGGGCTTCTCCCCGAACTTCTCACCCGCGGTGATGGCGGGCAGTCCGTTCTTCATCGAGGCGTTATCGGAGCCCTTGTCATCGCTGCCGCAGGCCGCTGTCGAGAGCAGCAGCAGCGGGACGACCAGTAGGCCGGCAAGTCGGCGCACGTGTTCCTCAGATCTCAGACGGCACAGTAGTTGTCCGACACTCTAGGGGACCCTTCGGGCAGGCCAAGGGCCCCGCACGCGAAACGCACGGGGCCCTGGCACTTCGTACAGCGATGTCCTACATTCCGGCGATCAGCTTTTCCACCCGGTCGTCGACCGACCGGAACGGGTCCTTGCACAACACCGTGCGCTGCGCCTGGTCGTTGAGCTTGAGGTGGACCCAGTCGACGGTGAAGTCCCGCCGCTGCTCCTGCGCGCGGCGGATGAAATCGCCGCGCAGCCGCGCCCTGGTGGTCTGCGGGGGCACCGACTTGCCCTCGAAGATCTTCAGGTCGTTGCAGATCCGGGCCGCCTGACCCTTCCTCTCCAGGAGGTAGTAGAGCCCCCGGCGGCGGTGGATGTCGTGGTAGGCGAGGTCTATCTGGGCGACCCGGGGGTGCGACATGGTCATGTTGTTCTTCGCCCGGTACCGCTCGATGAGCTTGTACTTCATGACCCAGTCGATCTCGGTGCCGATGCGGTCGAGGTCCTCGGCCTCGATGGCGTCCAGCGTGCGGCCCCACAGCTCCAGGACCTGGGCGACCGTGCCCGTACGGATGCCCCGGCGGTCGACGAAGTCGGCGGCCTTCTCGTAGTACTCGCGCTGGACCTCCAGGGCCGAGGCCTCGCGGCCGCTGGCGAGGCGGACCTTGCGCTGGCCGGTGATGTCGTGGCTGACCTCGCGGATGGCCCGGATCGGGTTCTCCAGGGTCAGGTCGCGCATCACGGTGCCCGCCTCGATCATGCGCAGCACGAGGTCGGTAGCGCCGACCTTGAGCAGCATGGTCGTCTCGGACATGTTCGAGTCGCCGACGATGACGTGCAGCCTGCGGTAACGCTCGGCGTCCGCGTGCGGCTCGTCACGGGTGTTGATGATGGGTCGGGAACGGGTCGTCGCGGAACTGACGCCCTCCCAGATGTGCTCGGCCCGCTGGGAGACGCAGTAGACCGCGCCGCGCGGGGTCTGGAGCACCTTTCCGGCGCCACAGATGAGCTGTCGGGTGACGAGGAAGGGAATGAGGATGTCCGCGAGCCGGGAGAACTCTCCGTGGCGGGCGACGAGATAGTTCTCGTGGCAACCGTAGGAGTTTCCCGCCGAGTCGGTGTTGTTCTTGAAGAGATAGACGTCGCCGGCGATTCCCTCCTCGTGCAGGCGGCGTTCGGCGTCGACGAGCAGGCCTTCGAGAATGCGTTCGCCCGCCTTGTCGTGCGTGACCAGTTCGGTCACGTTGTCGCATTCGGGTGTTGCGTATTCCGGATGCGAACCCACGTCGAGGTACAGGCGGGCGCCGTTCCGCAGGAAGACATTGCTGCTGCGGCCCCATGACACAACACGGCGGAAGAGGTAGCGCGCCACTTCGTCAGGAGACAGTCGGCGCTGTCCCCTGAACGTGCACGTGACGCCGTACTCGTTCTCCAGCCCGAAAATGCGGCGGTCCATGTCTGAACATTACGCCTGATGGCCTGAGCTGAAACCGGGTTCGACAGCCCCGTTTCGATCATTTTCCGATGAGTGCTCGTTCTTTTCGGCGTGTCCGCTGCTCCCGGTGCCCCCGCTGACGGCGTGTCGCACACTGCGACCGGGGGCGGCGAGGACCCGCCCGGTGGCCAGGAGGACGAGGAGGGCCACGAAACCACCGGCTCCGGCGACGCCGAAGCCCGCGGTGGTTCCGGCGAGTTCGACGGCCGGCCCCGCGACGGCCGAGCCGAGGGCCGCCCCCACACCGAAGGTGGTGACGAGCCAGGAGAAGGCCTCCGTGACGGTGCCGCTGGGCGCGTGCCGGTCGACGACGATGAAGCCACAGGCGAGGGCGGGGGCGAGGAAGACGCCGGAGAGGGCGGCGAGCGCCGTCATCGGCACGACACCGGGCGTCAGCATGAGCGGCAGATAGCCGAGGGCGAGCAGCCCGATGATGACCCGCAGGCGTCGCTCGGGGGCTCCTGCCCAGCGCCGGGCGCCGTAGAGGACACCACCGATCAGCGCGCCGAGGCCGAGCGCGGCCATCAGCCAGCCGTACGCCGATTCGTTGCCCTGGTCGTCGGCGTAGGCGAGGCCCGCGACGGTGATGGAGCCGAGGGCGAGCCCGACGAAGAAGAACGAGCCGAGGAGGGCCAGCAGGCCGGGTGAGCGCAGGGCGCCGAGCCAGTGGGCCTCGCGGGGCTCCGAGCGCCACGCGCGCGAGGGCTCGGACAGGACGACGGAGAGCGCGCCGAGGATGCCCAGGACGTTGATGACGAGGAGCGCCGCGGCCGGTGACCAGAGGGCGACCAGGAGGGTCACCAGCAACGGTCCGACGGTGAACATGACCTCCTGGGCGACGGCGTCCATGGCGTAGGCCCGGTGGACCCGGTCCTCGCGGCCGAGCACGCTGGGCCACAGGGCGCGCAGTCCGCCTTCGAGGGGCGGTGTGAAGAGCCCGGCGACGACGACGGCCGCGTAGGCGAGGACGAGGGGGCTGATTCCGGCCACGGCCAGGACGATCATGCCGAGGGCCGAGACGATCGCGGCCGGCAGCTGGACACGCGGCTGGCCCTTCAGGTCGACGGCCCGTCCGAGCAGGGGCTGTCCGACGGCGGTGGCGAGGCCGTACGCGGCGGTGAGCCCGCCGGCCAGGCTGTAGCTGCCGCCCTCCGAGCGGGTGAAGAGCACGATGGCGATGGGCCCCGTGCCGTTCGGGAGCCGGCCCACCAGAGTGCCGGTGAGCAGCCTCAGGGCGTGCGGTGCCCTGAGGATGTCGAGATAGCCGCTGCTCTCCTTGGCCTCGCCGGCCATGTCCGTCTCCTCTCCCCCAGTGCCCCACCCTGAGGTTTTACGTATAACTTCCTGGGTCATACGTACCATGGCGGCATCCCGCGGGTCCACCCCGCCGGCGGCAACCCATCCCTCGCGGAGGCAACGAGTGCAGACCCCGGAACCCCCCAGCGCAGCGCGGCCCACCAGCCGGGACGTCGCCAGGGCCGCCGGAGTGTCCCAGGCGACGGTCTCGCTCGTACTCGGCGACAAATGGCGTGGCCGCGTCTCCGAGCGGACCGCGCAGGCCGTACGGGAGGCCGCGAGCGGACTCGGCTACCGGCCGAATCTCGCCGCCCGCAACCTCCGCCTCGGCCGCACCAGGACCGCGCTCCTCGTCGTCCCCGCGCTCACCAACGAGTTCTTCGCCCGCGTCTACACGGGCGCGGCCACCGTCGCCGCCCGCCACGGCTTCGGCGTCGTCCTCTACCCCTCCCCCGACGGCGTCGGCCCGGCGAAGGACCCCTTCGCCTCCGCCCGCGCCGCGCTCGACGGGGTGATCGCCTCCTCCATGGCCGCCGACGCGCTCAAGGCGTTCCACGGCACCGACCTGCCGCTGGTCATGCTCGACAGCGACCCCTCCGACACCGGCGCCGCCGCCCACGTCAACCTCGACATCGCGGACGGGATGCGCCAGGTCACCGGGCACCTCCTCGCGCTCGGCCACCGCCGCTTCGTCCATCTCGCCTCGGCCGTGCCGTCCTGGACCTTCGACGTGCGGGCCGCCGTCCTCGCCGACGCGCTGCGCGGCGCCTCGGTGCGGACCGTGCGCGCCCCCCTCGACGTGGACGGCGCCCGTGCCGCCGCCGAGCGCGCCCTCACCGGACCCGGCCCGCGGCCCACCGCCCTCGTCTGCGACGACGACATCCTCGCCGCGGGCGCCTGCAAGGCGGTGCGCCGGCTCGGCCTGCGCGTCCCCGAGGACGTCTCCGTGACCGGCTTCGACGATCTGGCCCTGGCCACCGCCGTCGAACCGGAGCTCACCACCGTCCGCCTGCCCGCCGAGCGCGTCGGCGAGCGCGGTATGGCCGCTCTCCTCGCCGTCCTGGCGGGCGAGACCCCCGCACCCGGCGACCTCCCGGTCACCCTGATGCCCCGCGGCTCCTCCGGCCCGGCCCCCGACTGAGCACGACGAAGCCCCGGCCCGCCGAAGCGGACCGGGGCCATCCAGCGGGCGAGGAGGGACCTAGTCCTCCATGTCGTCCAGGTCATCCAGAATGTCGTCCGACGGCTCGTCCGTCTTGGCGATCGCCGCGTTGTCCGCCTCCAGGAGACGGACCAGCTGACGTCCGAGGATCCGCTTGAACTTGCGCTGCTGCGGGCGCGTACGGTCCAGGACCGCCACCTCCAGCCGCTCCGCGGGGATCTCCCGCTCACTGCCGTTGGTGTCCCGCGACAGCGCCTGCACGGCCAGCTTCAGCGCCTCGGCGAGCGACATGCCGTCGCGGTGCCGCTGGTCGAGGAAGCTGCTGATCTGCTCCGCGTTTCCGCCCACGGCGACCGAACCGTGCTCGTCCACGATCGAGCCGTCGTGCGGCAGGCGGTAGATCTGGTCGCCCTCGGGCTCCGCGCCGACCTCGGCGACGACCAGCTCCACCTCGTACGGCTTCTCACCGGCGCTGGAGAAGATCGTGCCCAGCGTCTGGGCGTACACGTTCGCCAGGCCCCGGGCCGTCACGTCGTCCCGGTCGTAGGTGTAGCCCCGCAGGTCGGCGTAGCGGACGCCGCCGATCCGCAGGTTCTCGTACTCGTTGTACTTGCCGGCCGCGGCGAAACCGATCCGGTCGTAGATCTCGCTGAACTTGTGCAGCGCGCGGGACGGGTTCTCGCCGACGAACACGATGCCGTCGGTGTACTGAAGGACGACCAGACTGCGGCCTCGGGCGATGCCCTTGCGGGCGTACTCCGCCCGGTCGGCCATGGCCTGCTGGGGTGAGACGTAGAACGGAGTCGACACCGGCTACCCGTCCCTTTCTTCTGGGTTCAACTGACGACGAGTGATCAGAGCAGGGCCGCGCGGGGACCGTCGGGCTGCTCGAGGCGCCGATCGGTGACCGAGCGGGCGAGCGCCTGGGACTCTTCCTCGGTGAGCCTGCGGAAGCCCTCGTCGGTGATGACGGTGACGATGGGGTAGATGTGGCGGTACAGGTCCGGGCCGCCGGTCGCCGAGTCGTCGTCGGCGGCGTCGTACAGGGCCTGCACGACCAGCGTGGTGGCCTGCTCCTCCGTCAGGTCGGGGCGGAAGAGCTTCTTCATAGAGCCTCGGGCGAAGATCGAACCGGAACCGGTCGCGGCGAAGCCGTGCTCCTCGGAGCGGCCGCCGGTCACGTCGTAGGAGAAGATCCGGCCCTTCTCCTTGCCCTCGTCCCAGCCGGCGAAGAGCGGCACCACGGCGAGGCCCTGCATGGCCATCCCGAGGTTGCCGCGGATCATGGTGGACAGGCGGTTCGCCTTGCCCTCCAGGGAGAGGGTCGCCCCCTCCACCTTCTCGAAGTGCTCCAGCTCCAGCTGGAACAGCTTGACCATCTCCACTGCGAGACCGGCGGTGCCGGCGATGCCCACGGCGGAGAACTCGTCGGCCGGGAACACCTTCTCGATGTCGCGCTGCGCGATCATGTTGCCCATGGTCGCTCGCCGGTCACCGGCGAGCACCACGCCACCGGGGAAGGTCACGGCGACGATCGTGGTGCCGTGGGGCGCCTCGACGACCCCCTCGGGCAGCTTCCGGTTGCCCGGCAGCAGCTGCGGCGAGTGGTCGGACAGGAAGTCCAGGAACGAGGACGAGCCCGGCGTCAGGAAGGCAGCTGGTAGACGCCCGGTGCTACGAGTGTTGGCTTCCACGCGTGTCCCTCCAAGTATGAGATGGCCCGCCGCAGTGTGTCGGGATCGTCTCCCAACTTGCCGATGGCCGAATTGCAGTTGAAGCACGGTACGCCACGGACCCTACCCGTCTCGTGACGATGATCAACATGGACTTCGGGGGCGGCCCGCCGCAGTGGTTCCCGGCTCATCGCTTGCGACCGGACGGCACGGGCAGCTTCGCCCGCACCGTCCGGCAACCGCCTGGGTCACCCCGCCCCGACCTTCGGTTCGAAGGTCAGGCGACCTTACTGGCCACCCTTTTGCACGAAGGAGCGCACGAAGTCCTCGGCGTTCTCCTCAAGTACGTCGTCGATCTCGTCCAGCACGGAGTCGACGTCGTCGCTCAGCTTCTCCTGGCGCTCCTTGAGGTCGGAGGTCTCCTCCGCGGTCGCCTCCTCGACCTCCTCCGTGGAACGCGTCGCCTTCTGCTGTCCGCCGCCGGTGTCCTTGGTCGCCATATCCCTCACCCCGCTCGAATCGGCCCGCTCGGTTGGGTCTCTCAAGATCAGACCCTACAAGCCAGGTCTGACTTCGGCCCCGCAGTTTGGTACAACGTCCGGGCACTAGTCCCATGATTCCCAGCGCCCGGGCATTTCAGCCGCGCCGGGCGGCACGCTCTCAGCCGCCCGAGAGGACGCGGACCAGTTCCTCCGCGGTCCTGCACCGGTCCAGCAGCTCCTTCACGTGGTTCCTGGTGCCCCGCAGGGGCTCCAGGGTCGGCACCCGCTGGAGCGAGTCGCGGCCCGGGAGATCGAAGATCACCGAGTCCCAGGACGCGGCCGCCACGTCGTCCGCGTACTGCTCCAGGCAGCGCCCACGGAAGTAGGCCCTGGTGTCCTCCGGAGGCTTCGTCTCGGCCCTTTCGACCTCGGACTCGTCCAGGAGCCGCTTCATGCGCCCACGGGCCACCAGACGGTTGTACAGGCCCTTCTCGGGGCGTACGTCGGCGTACTGCAGGTCCACGAGGTGCAGCCGGGCCGCGTCCCACTCCAGGTTGTCCCTGCGCCGGTAGCCCTCCATGAGCTCCCGCTTGGCGATCCAGTCCAGCTCGCCGGCCAGGCTCATCGGATCGTGCTCCAGCCGGTTGAGGGTGTCCTCCCAGCGGATCAGGACGTCCTTGGTCTGTTCGTCGGCGTCGGCGCCGAACCGCTCGTCCACGTACTTCCTGGCCAGCTCGAAGTACTCCATCTGGAGCTGGACGGCGGTGAGTGTCCGGCCGCTGCGCAGCGTGATCAGGTGCTGGAGCGTCGGGTCGTGGGAGACCTGGTGGAGGGTGCGCACGGGCTGGTCGACGGCGAGGTCCACGTTGATGAAGGAGTCCTCGATCATCGACAGGACCAGGGCCGTGGTGCCCAGCTTGAGGTAGGTGGAGATCTCCGAGAGGTTCGCGTCGCCGATGATCACGTGGAGCCGGCGGTACTTCTCGGCGTCCGCGTGCGGCTCGTCGCGCGTGTTGATGATGGGGCGCTTGAGGGTGGTCTCCAGACCCACCTCGACCTCGAAGTAGTCGGCGCGCTGGCTGATCTGGAAGCCGTGCTCACGGCCGTCCTGGCCGATGCCGACACGGCCGGCGCCGGTGACGACCTGGCGGGAGACGAAGAAGGGCGTCAGGTGGCGCACGATGTCCGAGAAGGGGGTCTCCCGCTTCATCAGGTAGTTCTCGTGCGTGCCGTAGGAGGCGCCCTTGTTGTCGGTGTTGTTCTTGTAGAGGTGGATGGGCTGGGCACCGGGGAGCTGGGCGGCCCGTTCGGCGGCTTCTGCCATGATCCGCTCGCCGGCCTTGTCCCAGAGGACGGCGTCGCGGGGGTTGGTGACCTCGGGGGCGCTGTATTCCGGGTGGGCGTGGTCCACGTAGAGCCGGGCTCCGTTGGTGAGGATCACGTTGGCCAGGCCGATGTCCTCGTCGGTGAGCTGGCTGGAGTCGGCGGCCTCGCGGGCGAGGTCGAAGCCGCGGGCGTCCCGCAGCGGATTCTCCTCCTCGAAATCCCAGCGGGCGCGGCGCGCCCGGTGCATCGCCGCCGCGTAGGCGTTGACGATCTGGGACGAGGTGAGCATGGCATTGGCGTTCGGGTGGCCCGGAACGGAGATCCCGTACTCCGTTTCGATGCCCATTACTCGCCGTACGGTCATGCGGCCCTCCTTGCCCGGCGGCGCTCCCCTTCGGGTGCGGCGCAACAAGTACCGACGAGCCTAGAGCGACTCCGCGCCGGTGGGGAGATCGATTCACTGTTTTGCTGAGGTGGAATACGACGGCTGCGGATGTCCGAGGTTCCGGACATCCGCAGCCGGTGTGCGATCTACAGGTACTGACCGGTGTTCGCCACCGTGTCGATGGAGCGTCCGGTGTCCGCGCCCTGCTTTCCGGTGACAAGGGTGCGGATGAAGACGATCCGCTCGCCCTTCTTTCCGGAGATCCGGGCCCAGTCGTCGGGGTTGGTGGTGTTGGGCAGGTCCTCGTTCTCCTTGAACTCGTCCACGCATGCCTGGAGGAGGTGGGAGACGCGGATGCCCTTCTGGTTGTGGTCGAGGAAGGCCTTGATGGCCATCTTCTTGGCCCGGTCCACGATGTTCTGGATCATCGCTCCGGAGTTGAAGTCCTTGAAGTACAGGACTTCCTTGTCGCCATTGGCGTACGTGACCTCGAGGAAGCGGTTCTCCTCGGTTTCCGCGTACATCTGCTCGACCACGGACTGGATCATTCCGTGGGCGGCCGCCTCCTTCGAGCCTTGGTGCTCGGAGAGGTCGTCGGCGTGCAGCGGCAGCGAAGACGTGAGGTACTTCGCGAAGATGTCCTTCGCGGCCTCCGCGTCCGGACGCTCGATCTTGATCTTGACGTCGAGCCGGCCGGGCCGCAGGATCGCGGGGTCGATCATGTCCTCACGGTTCGAGGCGCCGATGACGATGACGTTCTCCAGGCCCTCCACACCGTCGATCTCGGCGAGCAGCTGCGGGACGATCGTGTTCTCGACGTCCGAGCTGACTCCGGATCCACGGGTGCGGAAGAGGGACTCCATCTCGTCGAAGAAGACGATGACGGGGGTGCCCTCGCTCGCCTTCTCACGGGCACGCTGGAAGACGAGGCGGATGTGCCGCTCGGTCTCGCCGACGTACTTGTTGAGGAGTTCCGGGCCCTTGATGTTGAGGAAGTAGGACTTGCCGGCGGGCTGGCCGGTGACCTCCGCGACCTTCTTGGCAAGGGAGTTGGCGACGGCCTTCGCGATCAGCGTCTTGCCGCAGCCGGGCGGACCGTAGAGCAGGATGCCCTTCGGGGGCCGCAGTTCGTGCTCCTTGAAGAGGTCCGGGTAGAGGTACGGAAGCTCGACCGCGTCCCTGATCATCTCGATCTGGCCGCCGAGGCCGCCGATCTTGGTGTAGTCGACGTCGGGGACCTCTTCGAGGACGAGCTCTTCGACCTCGCTCTTGGGGACCACTTCGTAGACGTAGCCGGACCTGGGTTCGAGCAGGAGGGCGTCGCCGGGGCGGATGGTGATGTCCAGCAGCGGCTCGGCGAGCCTGACCACCCGTTCCTCGTCCGTGTGCCCGATCACCAGGGCGCGCTCGCCGTCCTCGAGGATCTCCTTGAGGGTGACGATGTCCCCGGCGCGCTCGAATTCCATGGCCTCGACCACGTTGAGCGCCTCGTTGAGCATGACTTCCTGGCCGCGCCGGAGCTCGTCGAGCTCGACGCTGGGGCTGACGTTCACCCGGAGCTTGCGGCCCCCGGTGAAGATGTCGCAGGTGCCGTCCTCATTGGCCTGCAGGAAGACACCGAAGCCTGCCGGTGGCTGTGCGAGCCGGTCGACCTCCTCCTTGAGGGCCACGATCTGGTCGCGGGCCTCACGGAGTGTGTTGGCGAGCCGCTCGTTCTGCGCGGACACGCCGGCCAGGTTTGTCTGCAGCTCGACGATCCGCTCTTCGAGAATCCTCGTATGACGCGGAGAGTCGGCGAGCTTGCGGCGCAGGACGGCGATTTCCTGCTCGAGATAGGCAACCTGGCCGGCGGGGTCTTCAGACCCCCGCCCCGGCCGGATGCCGCGGTTGATGTCGTCGTCGTGGGCTGCCACGGTCCTCACCTCCTCCAAGGGGAGCTGGACGCTTCCTGACCCTACCTGCGTGGGTGGTGATTGAAACCCCTAGATCACAAAGACTGTCGAGGCGTGTCCGATCTTCACCCTTGCGCTTCCCCTCACGCCAGTGGAATACCCACCCATCAACATCGGAAAGCGGGCGGTTGTATCGTCGTGAGTGGTCAACACCCGTCAGGCTTGACCGGACTTAGAAGAACGATCTCTTTCGACGCTCAGGAACGGCAGGAGACATGACCGTGCAGCACGAGGCCCCGACAACGGGCGCCGGCGAGGCGCTGGAGGTCTGGATCGACCAGGATCTCTGCACCGGGGACGGGATCTGCGCGCAGTACGCTCCCAAGGTCTTCGAGCTGGACATCGACGGGCTCGCCTATGTGAAGAGCGCGGACGACGAGCTGCTGCAGGACGCCGGGGCGACGACGCCGGTCCCGCTGCCGCTGCTCCAGGACGTCGTGGACTCCGCGAAGGAATGCCCGGGCGACTGCATCCACGTACGCCGGGTTTCGGACAGGGTCGAGGTCTACGGCCCTGACGCGGAGTGACCCGTCACATACTCCTCGTGTCGGCCTGAGCCGCGCGGACGAAGCTTCCGCCCCGCCAGCGCCAGCTGACGCGCTCCTGCTCGTCGGGGCAGCAACTGGGTACGTCCGGGGACGAGTAGCCGAGCAGCGTGGCGGTGACCGCCCGGTCGCGTACGGCGAGTCCCGAGACGCTCTTCTGCTCCGAGGACTCGACGAGCGTCGCGACCACGCGCGCGTCCGGGCCGGTCTTGGCGTGGGTCAGCACGTAGACGGCGTGGGGAGGCGTCCCCGATCCGGCTTCGCAGTGTACGACTGCGACGGTTTCCGGGTTCCCGTCTCCGTCGAGATCCCCCGTCGCCCGCTGGGCGATCTTGACGGGGGCTCCCCCGCACTGCAGGGGATAGTCGGCCGACGCGGCGTCGGGGGCGGGTCGTGGGGCGGTGGTCCCGCTGCCCGCGGTCGTCGTGGTGGCGGTGGCGGCGCCGGGCTGCAGCAGGCCGGCGGCGGCCACGACGGCGGCCATGGCGGTCGCGGTGGCCAGCCAGTGCACCGGCCGGGCGTGGGTGTGCGCGAGGTCCGTGACGGCGGGGGGCTGCACGCGGGATGTCTCCTGTGACGATGGTGCGGAAGGAGTTGCGGGCATCGTGCCACACGTCACATGCGGGTGGAACAGGCGGGGTGCGGGCTGTTCGCAAAGATGCCGAACGTGAAGGTGCCGCCGTGGGGGTGCGAGCCCCCGGGGGGGGGCGCGCGCACGGCCCCCCCGAGTGTTGGGGGGGGGAGCCCCGGTTGGTGTGTGGTTTAAAAAAAATAAGCAGACGC